>CAZMGQ010000345.1:0-3007 GCA_964565855.1 uncultured Lentisphaerales bacterium
AGCAGTCGATCCGCCAGGCTTTCGAGAGTCGCATGCCGCTCGAAGGAACGGTCGAGAAGGAAATTAACGGCGGTTACGAAATCAATATCGCCGGTCAGCGGGCCTTTTGTCCTTTCTCACAGATTGCGCTCTACCGCAGCCGTGAAGATACCGAAACTTATATCGGCCGCAACATGACCTTTATGGTGAGTGAGTTCAATCCGGAGGAACGGACGCTGGTGGTAAGCCACCGCGAAGTGCTGGAGCGTGAGCGTGAGGCCCAGCGCGATGCCTTGCGGGTCGAACTGAAGGAAGGCGACATCCGCAGCGGCGTCGTCACCAACATCATGCCATTCGGAGTTTTTGTTGATATCGGCGGACTGGAGGGGCTGATCCCGCTCAAGGAGCTGTCGTGGGACCGTACCGTGAAGGCCGAAGACCTCGTGGAAGTCGGCCAGAAGGTGAAGGTGGCGATTGTGGCGCTGGACTGGGAGGCCAACCGCTTTACCCTGAGTTTGCGGGGAACCCAGACCGATCCCTGGGATGACTTTGCCGGGGAGTATGATGTCGGGCAATATCTGACGGTGACGATCGTCAAGCTGATGCCCTTCGGGGCTTTTGCCATGATCCAGCCGGGAGTCGAGGGGCTGATTCCGATTTCGAAGCTCGGCGGTGGCCGGCGTATCCAACATCCGCGGGAGGCTGTCAGTGAAGGCGAGGTGCTGGATGTGCAGATCGAGTCGATCGACCTTGAGCAGCGGCGCGTATCGCTGAAACCGGTCGATGAGCGGATCCAGGCACTCCAGCCCGGCGAGATCGCCGTGGGGGCAACGCTCAAGGGGATTGTTGAGGGGGCGCGTCCGTTTGGAGTTTTTGTGCGGTTGTCCGAGGAGAAGACGGGGCTGCTGCATATCGGGGAGTGCGACATCGAGCGTGGCGGCAATCCGCAAGCCAAGCTGGAGGTCAAGTTTCCCGCCGGCAGTGATGTTGAGGTAATCGTCAAGTCGATCGAAGGCGACCGGATCGGCCTGACCCTGCCGGGACGGGAGGTGAAGGAGGAAGACAGTGGTGCGGACCTGGCGGCCTACATGCGGCGCAGTCGTTCCGGTGCCGGGAGCAACCTCGGTTCGCTGGGTGGAATCTTTGATGATCTAAAACTGTAGGAAAGTGAGAGCATGACGGGATTTTACGCACGATATCTCATAATCGGAGTTCTGGCCCTGGCCACAGTCTGGGTGACAGTGCCGGAGCTGAAAAAGCAGGGTAGTTTGCCGGATAGTGTACTTGCACTGGTGAGCGGAGACCGCGAGCCAGGCGGAATGACGTCCGATGCCTCCGATGGCGGACAGCCGGCGGCGGTGACGGAACTGCCGCAGGGACAGCCAGCGCAGCAGGCGGTGTCGGTCGAGACTCTGCCGGCAAATAGCTATCGTGCAACTGAAGACCAGCCCGAACAGCCAGAGCGGACCCCCGAGGTGCCCCCGAGGCCCGCTTACTCCTATGCGGAACCGCAGCCGGAGCCGTCAGTCCCGCCACAACCAGCCGGCCCGGTTTATGACTGGGGGCTGCTGGCTGAGACGACCAACAGCTATACCTCGAGTGGAACTTCGAACGGCAAGTTGTCGGCCGGCACGGTGGTGGAGCGGATCTCGACTCACGAGAGTTCGCACGGCACCCTCCTGCGCTGCCGTGTGTTGCGTCAGCAGCGCTGGGGGGAAACTGTCTACGTTCCCGCAACAGCGGTCATCATGTTTGCCGGTCCTTTTGTCGAGGCCCCGGTCGAGGACCGTAATCTGCTGGTGCGCTATTTTTTGCTGCGTGGCAAAATCGACGACCGCAGCAGCACCCTGCGCGACCGGGCCGTACGCGCTAACCCGCACTTCCAGCAATATCAGGCCGCTGCCAAGGCTCTGACGGAGTTTACCGCCAGTTCCAAGGGGCTGATTGAGAGGCGTGATGCCGCTACGGGGCTGGAAAAGTCGCGGCTGGAAGATGATCTGCGGCGTCTCAAGGCACGTGAGGCGCAGATACTGCACAATTTCCGGCAGGCCGAAGGTCCTTACAAACGCTGGCGTTCGCGCAACGACGATGGCAGTGCTGCCATTGCTGGTGACAGTGAGATCAACGCCTGGGAAAACGAGATGATGAAGCTGGAGCCACGGGTACGTGGCATGGTCAGCGGACTCTAGCAGAACAGGGAGGTGGAAAATGGCCGATGTAGCAAGGCAGTGCAGTCATTGCAGCCACGTGGTCATGATTTCGGAATATGCCGACATGACAGCTTTGCAGTGTCCGGTTTGTAGAGAAACCGGGTTTGGCGAAGTCTCTCCGGAAGCTGTGGACGAGGGTCAGGCCGGCCCGGCCCGGCCGGGGTTGCGTGTCCTGCGGCGGGAGCCCGAGCCCGAACCGGAGCTGCCTCCCGATGCGGCGGCTTATGAGATACCGACCTTTGTCAAATCCGACCGTATTACCCGCTGGTTCGGCCCGATGCGCTGGAAGCTGCTCCTGCCATTGGCACCCTGGGTCGGTTTTTTTGTTGTGCTGTTTGTCGCCAGTATGATCATCAAGATGCGGGTCCAGCCCATTGCAGGCTGGCTGATGAACCTGCGCTGATCCAGGTTGCGGACGGCTCGGCGATCCGTCCCTACCATTATTCGGGTAAGGTGACACTTGCTCTTCCCGGTTATAGCGGGTTATTCAGGTTTGCCAGGCGGTTGTTCTGGCTATGTCCGGCGCAGGAGACGTGCGATGCCGTGTGCCAGCAGGTAAAGGGCTCCGGCCAGCAGGGTGATGGTGGCACCGGGCGGCCATTCGGGGGCATAGCTCAGAGCCAGGCCGCCGACTGAAACCAGGGCACTTATGAGGGTGGCGGCCACCATCATCGGCACGAGCCGCCGGTCGATTCCCGTCTGTTCCGCGAGGGCCGCCATTCAGACCCCGCTCGCCGGAATGCCGCCGCGCGCGACCGGCCGCGGCGCGGTCAGCTCCTTCCATGCGGAAAGCGCCCGGTTCACCGGCCCCTGCGGGT
>CAZMGQ010000346.1:0-3007 GCA_964565855.1 uncultured Lentisphaerales bacterium
CGAGGAAGAAGACGCCGTCGTACCGGCGATTACCCAGATTGTCTATCCGATTGCAGCCAGGGAGAAGTTTACCGTACTGTACAACCTCCTGCAGCGTGAAAAAAGCGAACGGGTGCTGGTCTTCCGCAACCGCCGGATCGGCTGCGAACGTCTGATGCAGCAGTTGAGTGACTACGACATACCCTGTGCCGTACTCTCGGGCGATGTTGATCAGAAAAAACGCCTGCGGGTGCTGGAAAATTTTCGTGACGGCAAAATCAAGGTTGTCGTAGCCACAGATGTTGCTGGCCGCGGTATTCACGTCGATGACATCGGCTTCGTGGTAAATTACGACTTCCCCTACGAGCCCGATGACTACATCCACCGAATCGGACGCACCGGTCGTGCCGGCAGCAGCGGCACAGCCATCTCCTTCGCCTGCGAAGACGAGTCCTTCATCATTCCCGAAATCGAAGAATTGATCGGCGAAGAGCTGTCCTGCCCTGCCCCGCCGGAAGAGCTGCTGGCTCCTCTGCCTGAGGTTACCCGGCGGAGGACACACAGCCGGTCGGACAGAAAGCAGCAAGACAGAAAAACATCCGGTCCCTCCCGTCCGCGCAGAGCCGCCGGCACTTCCGCTGGTCAGCGCAACAGACGTCCCCCACGTGGTCGTCACCGCTAATTTACAGAGTTAAAGGAACAGTCCATGATCCGCAAATGCCTTGTCACCGGCGGCGCTGGGTTTATCGGTTCACACTTGGTCAGACGCCTGCTGGATGCCGGTCACGAAGTCACGGTAATGGACAACCTCTTTACCGGCAACCGCACCAATATCTACGACCTGCAGGACAACCCGCGCTTTGCCTTTGTGCTGCATGATATTACCCAGCCCTTCTGGGGGCAGTTCGACGACATTTATCACCTCGCCTGTCCGGCCTCGCCGATTCACTACCAGCGCAATCCGGTCGAAACGGTCAAAACCGCCTTTCTGGGCATGATGCATGTGCTCGACCTGGCTCTCAAAACCAAGGCCCGTGTCTTCCACACCTCGACCTCCGAAATTTACGGCGACCCCGAGGTTCATCCCCAGCCCGAAAGCTACTGGGGACATGTCAATACCCTCGGCATCCGCTCCTGCTACGATGAGGGCAAGCGGGCCGCCGAAACCCTCTGTGCAGACTACATGCGCGAGTACAACGTCGATGTACGGCTGATCCGCATCTTCAACACCTATGGGCCGCGTATGCATCCCTTCGACGGACGGGTGGTCAGCAACTTCATCATCCAGGCACTTTCCGACCGCGACATCACCATCCAGGGAGACGGCAGCCAGACCCGCAGCTTCCAGTATGTCGATGACTTAGTCAATGCCTCGCTGCGCTTTATGGAGCTGCCGCGTGAGGAGATCAACGATTTCTTTGCGGACCACAACATGCCCGTGCCGATTCTGAATGTCGGCAACCCCGGCGAGTTCACCATCCGCGAACTGGCCGAGATGACGCTGGAACTGATCCCCGAAAGCAAGAGCCGCATGGTTGAGCGCCCGCTCCCCAAGGATGACCCCCGGCGTCGCAAGCCCGACATCACACTCGCCGGCAAGCTGCTTGATTGGCGGCCCAACGTCCCCCTGCGCGAAGGTCTCGCCGAAACAATTGCCTACTTCCGCTCCTGCAAAAACCTCTGGAGCTGATCATGCCCGGGAAATCACAGAGGACAACTTTTGACTCTGTAACCGAGGTTGTACAACAACTGGAGCTGCAAAGCTGTCCCGAAATCTGGCAGACTTCCTGGAAAGAGTCGTCAGCGCGTTTCAAAAATCAGAACCTGCCGTTTCCCTCACAAAGCTTGCTGGCCCGTGCCAGCCGGACAATCAGATTTTCTGCCCCTGTCGAAGCCGCAATCCATGAGGCAGCCGGGGAAATTGCCGCCAATCCGGCCCTTCAGCAACTGGCCTGGCACTGCTACTGGCTGTTGTTCGAAAGCAAAACCGAACAGCTCGCCACGAGCAACTGGCCGCAAATCCCCCGGTCCCCGCTCTTCTATGCCATAGTGCTGCTGAGCGGGCTGAAACAGACGCTTGCCCGGCACACCTCCCGCAACATCGACCCGGAGATAACCAGCGCAACCCTCACCGATCTCGAACTCTGGATCCGTCACTATCACGACAAACACGGTCGCTGGGGGTTGGCCGAGTTCAACTGGCTGCGCAATCACTTCGAGGGAAAGCTTTTTGCCCTCGGGCGGTTGCAGTTCGAATTTTCAAAATTTGCTTTCGACTATCGTCTGCTGCAGTGCCAGAGGACCCGACGCCTGGTTCTGCTGGCCGACCCGAGGATCGCCTTCGATGCCGCAGGACAGTGCATCGACAAGCCCGACAATGCCAAAGCCGCAGCAGCCGACTCCCCCACCGACGATCAACACTTTGTCGGAAAACCCATCTACCCTACCGGACATGGCGTCGAAAAGATCATCCGGCTTCCCCGCGCAGAGTGGCATCAAATTCTCGGCAAAGGGGACCCGACTATGGCAATTCACATTCCGGCAACCGGACCGATGAGTCATGACGAATGCGGCAAGTCGATGTTGCAGGCGCGCAGTTTTTTTCCGGAACACTTCCCCGACCGTCCTTATGCAGCCTTCACCTGTCACTCCTGGCTGCTCGACTCCCAGTTCGAGGATCACCTGCCGGCCCATTCAAATATCGTGCGTTTTCTGCGCGAGATGTACCTTTTTCCCGTGCCGGGGGCCAGCGACAAACAGACGATGGAACGTATCTTCGGGGAAAAACCGGACAACCTGAGCCAGGCACCGCGCGACACCAGTTTGCGCCGGGCCGTGCTCGACCACATGGTCAACGGCGGCAGTTGGCGCGATGCGGGCGGTCTGATCGTACCCGACCAACTGGCATGGGGCGACAGCCGCTACCGCCAGGAATTTTCGCTCGACTGACCCTACTTCAGTTCGGCACGGTGTTCCCAGACCTTTTCAAAGGCATCGGCCACCTGTGCGATATCACCTTCCGGAGCCA
>CAZMGQ010000347.1:0-2989 GCA_964565855.1 uncultured Lentisphaerales bacterium
CCGCGAAGTGCCCGGCACCTATACCATGGCCGGACGCGACTGCTGGTGGGGCAAATGCCGCTTCTGTTCCTGGACGACCCTCTATAACAACTGGCGCACCCGCTCGGTCGAGAACGTACTCGACGAAATCGGCCTCCTGCTCGACCGTTATCCTCTGCGCGAGATCTTCGATGATACCGGCAGCTTTCCAGCCGGCCAGTGGCTGCGGGACTTCTGTCGCGGCGTCGTCGAACGCGGCTATCACGAACGGGTCACCTTCGGCTGCAACATGATCCCCGGCGTGCTTTCGCAGGAGCATTACGACGCCATGGCGGCCGCCAACTTCCGCTTCGTGCTTTTCGGTCTCGAATCGGCCAACCAGGCCACGCTCGACCGACTCAACAAATGCGGTGCCGCCAAAAACATCGAATCCTCCCTGCAGATGGCCCGTGCCGCTGGCCTGCGTCCGCATGTCACCTGCATGGTCGGCTATCCCTGGGAGACCCGCGAAGAGGCCCGCGCCACGATCAACATGGCACGCCGCCTCTTCGACCGGGGCGATATCGAAACCCTCCAGGGTACCATTGTCATCCCCTACCCCGGCACGCCGCTCTTCCGTGAGTGTCAGGAAGAGGGCTGGCTGAAGACCGAGGACTGGGATCGCTACGACATGCGCGAACCGATCATGAAAACGTCGATGAGTGACGACGAAATCATGGCCCTCACTCGTTCCCTCTACTCGGCTTTTCTCACGCCCCGCTTTATCCTGCGTCAGATCGGCCGCATCCGCTCTTGGCGTGACGTTCAGTATTACGCCCGGGCCGGTATGCGCGTCTTCGGCCATCTGCTCGATTTCACACGCCGCCCGATTTAAGGCCACCCCTGCTGCGAGAGATTTTTCAATTCAATGTATAACCCTTTGCCTGTCCTGAGCGCAGTTACAGTAACCGTTTCTGGACAGACAGGAATGTCTGTCATACAGATTTGGACATTCACCCATTTTGAATATCAACCGTCGGGTGAGTATTTCCTGGGCGAGGCTGTGCTGAAAGCACTGAGCCTGCCGAAGTGCCGAGCCGCCAATGTAGGATAGACATTCCTGTCTGTCCGCTGGAGTTTGACTTTTATGACATATATTTCCCCACTCGCATTTTTCCGCAGTTCCGTTCACCTCAGCTTGGTGCCTTGGCGGTTTATATTGGCGCAGGTTTGGCGGTTTCTGGACAGACAGGAATGTCTGTCATACAGATTTGGACATACGCCATTTTTCAACCCTCAAGTGAGCATTTCATGGCGGGTGAGTGTCCTCAAGTGTCGCGCCGTAGCCTCTTGGCGAAGGAGGACGAACCAGAATTGCAGGGACTTGCGCATAGGGCGGCAAAAACTTCCGCAGTTTCTAGTTCCTGCATAGACTTGCAGAACAGGGCTGGCATGTATTATGCTGATCTTTCACCCATGATTGTTGACAGAGTTCGCAACGTTGACTGACAAAAGCCGCCACAAGCTTAAAACCACGTAAAACCGGAGTTTCAAAGTGCATACTATCAAACGCATTTCACTCCGCACAGTGCTCCTGGCCCTGTGCAGCCTGATGCTCACCACCGTCCATATCCATGCCCAGCAAATAGGAGAGGCGCTCGATGGCTCCGTAGTCATCAAATCCCAGGAAGCCGTCGGCAATGTACCGGTCAGGGAGCTGGAATACACGGTCAAATGGGCTGCGAGTCAGATCCGTATCGATGGCAGCAAGGAGGACTGGCTCGCCAGCGGCATCGAGCCGATGCGTCTCGCCGGTGATGCACATGCCACCTGGAATAAAGGTACCTACGGCGGCGAAAAGGATTTTGCCGCGAACATCTGGCTGGCACGTGATTTTGACAATTTCTATGTCGGTGTCGAGATGGAAGACGACGCCCTGCCCGCTCCCGGCCGGATCGAAATCGGCTTCACCGCTGCCAATACTCCCCTGATCACCGGCTGGCAGGATGTCGGTATGCGCTTCCGTCCCGATGACCTCGTGCTGGTCTTCATCACCAGCGACGACGGCTCGGTCGGGCTCCACATGGCCAAAGTCCAGAACCGTATGGACCGCACACTCGTGCAGGATTCCTACGGCAGCGAAGCCGAGCGCCGTGCCATCCTCGAACAGGATGGTCCCCGTAGTGCCGAAAGCCAGAAGATTTTCGCCCGCGCTGCCCGGCGCAGCAAAAATGATGCACCGGGACGGTTTGTAGAATTTGCCGTACCATGGAAAATGCTCCTGCCCCATGATCCGGTCAAGGGTCACCCGATCAAGATGAACATTGCCGTTTTCGATCACGATGGCAGCGGTGCAGAACAGGCCGATGGCCTCCTCGCCTGGACTCCGGGGCTGGTCGGCACCTACAGTGGTGCCCACTTCCCGACCCTGAACTTTGAAGCACCCAAAAACCGTGAAGGAATCGACGCTTTTGCCCAGGTTCCCGCATTCCATTACCTAAGCCGTGATGTCACAGCCGAAGTGTCGCTGCTGAACCACGGTGATGCCACCAGCGCCAAACTCCAGTTCTTGGAGGCACCCGGCAAGGGTGAACCACTCGCTGAAATCGACGTCGAACTGGCCCAGGGACTCACAGCCACCAGCATCAGCGTCAAATCGGAATCCATTCCGGGTGATCGCGTAGAACTCATGTGCCGCCTCATTCCGACAGATGCGACTCCGGTGGACTTTGCCGTCTTCGCCCCACGAATCGACAACACGGTCACTATCCAGAAAGTCGCGGAAGTCGAAGCTGCCATGGCGCGTCATGCCAGCAATACGGAAAAACTTGAAGCCCTCTATGAGCAAGTAGAAAAGGCCGGCCTCGACACTGTTTACCCCAAGGCTTACGTTACACTGCTCAAGATGTTTATCGAGCGCAACGAGTTTGACCTCAAGGCCGGCGATTCCGAACGTGTTTTCCGCAATACCGAACACCTGGCGGATATCTACCGCCGTGGAACAAGCTACATGGAAAACATCCTGCGTCGG
>CAZMGQ010000348.1:0-2983 GCA_964565855.1 uncultured Lentisphaerales bacterium
TGCCATCGGCGATGAGGTCTGTCCACGTGGAGAGGTCGGCCGTCACTTCCCAGGTGCAGTATTCATCATCGGCTCCGCCCAGCAGATTGACCTGCGACAGTGACAGTCCATTGTAGGCTGTCCTGAGCGACCGCATCATCGTGCTGTAACTGCCGGAGAGGTTGAAGACGGTCTCCTCATCACCCGTGATACCCATGCTGCGATTTTCATATAACGAGGTGCCCGAATTATCACCGGCGAATCCCCTGGTGGAACGAACCATGACATCACCCCCGACCGTCAGGACTGAGCCGGAGGCATCGACCATGACAACCAGTTCTGCTATCTTGTCGACTCTATCAATGTAGGTATCTTCGAGCAGGATGCCTCTGGCTGTCGTCATACTGTAACCAGCGAGTTTAAACGACATCATCATCCGCCGTGCCAGCTCCAGGGAAAGGGAGTAGTTTTCGTCGACTGCGACCGGACGTGAACTGCTGCCGCCTCTCACGAGCCCGCCCGTCAGCGTGAGGGGTCCTGTCAATGTGGTGGTGTTCATTGACCCAGAACTGGTATAGTTTCCTGTATAGCGGATTCCCTGAAAAGTACCTTCCGGCAGGGTGTAGTGCAGCCCGACACCAATAACTGCAAAATGCAGCGCGATATTCCCCAGGTTGTTGAGGGGCTCGTCGTCAGCAGAAACAAGAACATCATTGCCGGAGCCGAGATTCATCCGGATAAAACCGCATTCCGAAGGGTTGAGCCAGGTCTGATCGCTGCGGATTTTCAGTTTGACTGGCTGTTCGATCCAGATATTGCCATCCGGTCGCGTTGTCGGCTCCTGCAGAGTAATCGTGCCGTCAACGGCGGTGAACTCGACGGAACTACCCGCTGCACCTCTCAGACCGGCATCCGGCAGACTGGAAGCGGTAGCGAGGGTCGGGAAGACCATATCGTCGCCGCTGAAAAGCAGCCGTGAATTGGCGGCCAGCCAGATGTTGGCCCAGGTTCCTTTGCTGCCCAGAAACAGCACGGGCTGACTTCCGTTCAACGACAGATCTGTCGGCACAACATCCAGCGCATGTACAGGCCAGCCATTGACAAAGGTGCCGTAATGAGTAGGCTCAATTGCTGTGCCCCCACTGGTGGCATCGGTATCAATCTTGACAAACGCCGCAGATCCACCAGAGTCAGGTTTGAAATTGATGTCTGTCTTAATGACAGTCGCAACGACACCGGTATCGTCCGTATCAGCATTGATGGCGTCGCTCAGGGCACTGGCGGTCGCATAGTCAGTGAGGTCATAGGATTTGGTGCCCTTGCTGCCGGTCACGGTAAAAGTACCGGTCCAGGTTGCGGCATTGTCCGCAGCAAAAATCACTGCCTCGCGAAAAGCATCGCTTTCACTCGTACCAATGCGGAAGACCAATTCAGACTGACCTTTGCTGGTGTTTCCCCGTCTTAAACTGACATGGTCCAGAGTCAGGTTTTTCTGGACATACATCGGTATATTCAGAGCATGGTTATTATTTTGAGCATTGAACTCGAGAGAATCCGGTGCAAAGGTACCACCCGGCGGGATCACAACCGGTTTCCATATGCGCGCGGCCCCACCGCGTGTGTCATAGAAATTGAACACCGCATGATCGCCAGTTCCCGGAACCTGTGCCGGGTCCCAGTGAGCTTCGTCATTCACATCGTCACAATCGTAACTGATACCGTTTAATGACGATACCCCGATCCAGGTTACTGTATCGCCCAAGAGGCGAAACGAGGTAAACAAGGTCAAGACTACGAGGGTCCGCAAAGCTTTCCGCTGCATTTTTTATCCTCCTGCATCTAGCGTGGAATACCTAGTACCCCACTGGCAAATAAATGCTAGCACAATCGCAGAAACAAGACAACCAAAAATCCACAAAATGGAAGTCTGCCTGACACAAACAACTGTATAACAGGCATTCCTGCCTGTCCAGAGCAAGCCTTGGGACGACGAATAAAAAAGCCTTTCCTCCGGCGGCAAGAGCCTGCTAACCTCCACTACTCGTGTGTATTAGCGGTTTTTTGGCAGTTTCTGAGCCTACTCTGGACAGGCAGGAATACCTGTCCTACATTGGTGGCAAGGACCGGGCACTCTCCATTTTGAATGTCAATCGTCAGGTGAGCATTTTATGGAGGGCGAGCGCCCTCGCGAGCCGCAATCGCAAGGAATTACGCATAGGGGAGCCAAATTTTCCGCAGTTTTGGGTCAAAACCCGCAATATGCGAAGACTGCCTGGCGCAAAGCACTGTGTGACAGGCATTCCTGCCTGTCCAGAGCAAGCCCTGGGACAGCGATTTTGGTGGCGAATAAAAACCCTTTCCTCTGGCGGCAAGAGCCCGCCACCTTCCACTACTCGTGTGTATTAGCGATTTTTTGGCAGTTTCTGAGCCTACTCTGGACAGGCAGGAATACCTGTCCTACATTGGTGGCAAGGACCGGGCGCCCTCCATCAAGCCAGGTTTTTCCGTGTTTTCGGCGCTTTCAGCGGTTTTTTGGCAGTTTCTGAGCCTACTCTGGACAGGCAGGAATGCCTGTCATACATTGGCGGCAAGGACCGGGCGCCCCCATCAAGCCAAGGTTTTTCCCGTGTTTTCGGCGCTTTTAGCGGTTTTTATTGACGGAGTTGGGAGGGGCAAGTGTCACCTTGCCCCCACGCCAGCACAGCACCCGCCCACACCTGCCCGCACTAGCAGGGCATCGCATACCCACGCCTCGCCAAACTACCGTTACCGGATCAGGATCATGGTGGCATTGCCGGCGGTGGCCTGCCAGTAGGTGTTGCCGTCGCTATGCAGGATCGGTTTGAAGCCAAGCGCAGGATTGCTGGAATCGCGTACCTGATTGAGGGTTGGCCGCCAGATATCAACCTGATCGCCGAGGCCCATAAAGGCCTCAACACGATCACCGATCTCAAGCTCGGCACCTGTGTTGAGATCAAGGAATGCTGCCGCAGCAATTGTCAGG
>CAZMGQ010000349.1:0-2977 GCA_964565855.1 uncultured Lentisphaerales bacterium
ACTTGAAGTGGCCACCCTCTTTCCAGGTCACGGCAATTGTGGCCAGACAGGGCGTGCTGAGCATGCTGAAAAGCAGCAGACAGAAACCCACCAGCGGACTGTAGTTCTGGCGCAGCAGCTTCTGCAGCGGCAGTTCGCCGAGGTTGCGTTCCTCGGCATCGTCAGGCTCCATGGGATCCGTTTCGCCGACGGCGAAGGCCACCCCCAGTTGCGAAATCATCAGCTCCTTGCCGGCGATGGAGCCGATCAGGGCGGTGCCGATACGGGCATCGAAGCCCATCGGACTCAGCACCGGCTCCATGGCACGGCCCACACGGTCGGCGTAGGAGTTGCGGGCGACGGTCTGGCTGAATTCAACCGTCTCCCCGCCATCCGCCTCAGGCGTCGCCTCCCGACTACGGGGGAAGGTCGAGAAAAACCACATGACGACTGAAAAAGCCAGCACGATCGTACCGGCATTGACGATATAGGCCCGTCCGCGCCGCCACATGTGCAGCAGGCTGCCGCGCAGCGTCGGCAGGCGGTAAGGCGGCAGCTCCATCACAAAGGGAGTGTTGTCGCCTTTGAGGATCGTGCCCCGCAACAGCCGCGCCCCGCCGATTGCCAGGAGTGCTCCCAGTATATAGAGCAGCATCAGGATCGGGGCACGCCACTTGCGTTCGAAAAAGGCGGGGATCAGCATCGCATAAACGGCAAATCTCGCGCCGCAACTGATGAACGGCAGCACCAGCAGGGTTGTCAGCCGGTCGCGCCGCGTATCCAGCACACGTGTTGACATAATCGCCGGCACGGTACAGCCGATACCGATCAGCATCGGGATAAAGCTCTTGCCGTGCAGACCAATCCGGTGCATGGCCCGGTCCATCAGAAAAGCCGCCCGTGCCATGTAGCCCGATCCCTCCAGCAGGGCGATGCCGAAGAAGAGGATCATGATGTTGGGCAGAAACTCCAGCACGCCACCGACGCCCGAGAGGACCCCGTTGATCAGCAGATCCTTGAGCAGACTCGTCGACTCGGGCGGCCAGAGGGCGGCCAGATTTTTGCCGATAAAGGAGAAGAAGAACCAGTCGAGTGCCTCCTGCGGCCAGGCCCCGAGGGTGAAGGTAGCCCAGAAAACTCCATAGAGCAGGCCCAGCAGCAGCAGAAAACCGAGCCCCGGAGCCAGTACAATACGGTCGATACGGTCCGACATGGCGTGACGCGATTCGGCCGTGGTGCGGATCGTCTCGGCACAGGCTCCGGCGATAAACCCGTAGCGACGGGTGGCGATGGTGATTTCTGGATTGTCGCGCAGGAGCTGGCGCAGCCGGCGACGTTCGGAGTCGAGCACCTCTACAATGGCCGGATCGGTAAAACGTGCCATCGTATCGGGCAGTTGTTCCAGCAACTGCAGGGCGACCGCCCGCTGCAGGTGTTCCTCCCGCGGCAGACGCTCCGGTGCCTCACGCTCCAACAGTGCGACCACCTTTTCGATCGCCCCTTCCAGATCCTGGCCGTAGGGAACACGTACCGGCAGGTTGAGATCATCGGAGGCGGCCCGGTTGATCACGGCCTCAACCAGCTCGGGCAGCCCCTCTTTGCGCGGGGCGACCGTCTCGACAATATCCGTGCCGAAAAGCTCCCCCAGCCGCTCTGTATCAAACCGGATGCCATGGGTACGAGCGATATCGGCCATGCTCAAAGCCACCACCCGCGGGATCCCCAGCTCGGCAATCTGCAAAGCCAGATAGAGGTTTCGTTCGAGGTTCGAGGCGTCGGCCACGATCACCACGACATCGGGCCTCTCATCCATCAAAAACTGCCGCGCCACCATCTCCTCGGCCGAATAGGCCGTCAGGCTGTAGGTGCCGGGCAGGTCGACAAACTCGATCTCGCGCCCCTGCGCCTGTATCCGCCCACGCTTGAGTTCGACTGTCACCCCGGCATAGTTGCCCAAATGTGCCGTAGCTACCGCCAGGGCGTTGAAAAGTGTTGTTTTGCCGGAGTTGGGGTTGCCGGCAATCGCGACGACGAGGCGGCCTTCGGGGGGTGTTTTCATATTTGGCAGCAGCAGGGTTCGACACGGATTTTTGAAGCCATGCCGACTCCCAGCAGCAGGCGCGTGCCCTTGACCTCCACAATCAGAGGACCGGGAAAACGGTTGCGGACAACGTGCACACACTCGCCCTGAACAAGCCCCAGAACAGTCATCCGGGCACGCATTCCAGGACCTCCGTGGATGGAGACAAGCTGCCATGTCGTGCCATCGCCGCAGCGGGCCAGAACACGCGGTGCAGTTTGATTGAGAGTTTTGGCAAGTGGTGCGCTCATGCGTTTCCATTCTGCGAAATTCTGAGAAAAGCTGCAAGCTCTATTTGTTCACTATTGTTTGCAAATTGTCTTCCCGATCTTCTTTAAATGATATATGGTATAAGGGCAACGGACGAAAAATTCCGGCCAACAGCAATTTTTTAAAGAGGTTTTTATGGACAAGTCAGCTCAGAATTTTTTGCGTCAACTTCTGGAAACACCGACCCCGGGTGGCTGGGAAATGCCCGGCCAGCGCCTGATCGCCGAATATGTCCGGCCCTATGCCGATTCGGTCGAGGTCGATGTGCATGGCAACTTGCATGCCGTCGTCAACCCCGACGCCCCGGTGCGGATCATGATCGACGGCCATTGCGACGAAATTGGCCTGATGGTACAGCATGTCGATAACGAAGGCTTCCTTTATATGGCCGCCGTGGGTGGCGTCAACATCCAGCTTCTGCCCGGCGAAAGGCTCGTCCTGCAAGGTCGCAACGGTCCGGTGCTCGGTGTGATCGGTGCCAAGGCAATCCACCTGATGACCGCCAAGGAGCGTGAAAGCGGCGTCGCCAAACTGACGGACCTCTGGGTTGACATCGGCGCCACATCGCGTGAAGAAGCCCTCGAAGCCGTTGCGATCGGCTCGCCCGCCGTGGCCGAGGCCGGCTGGCGCGAACTGCTGGTCGACCGG
>CAZMGQ010000350.1:0-2952 GCA_964565855.1 uncultured Lentisphaerales bacterium
CAGCGGTCGGCACCCGCCCTGACCAGCGAGCGGTCGGCCCGTCCGCCGGCGAGCAGACTGATGGCACCGATCAGCACCGACTTGCCGGCGCCGGTTTCGCCCGTGACGATATTGAGGCCGGGGGCGAAGCTCACCTTGACCTCATCGACGATGGCGAGATCCTGAACTCGGAGGCGTTCGATCATGGGAGGTTAGAAAACTTTGAGTTTGGGCAGGTCCTGGATATCAATTGCTCCCACCAGTTTGCCCGAATCATCGACAACTGGCAAGTCATCGACTTTGTGCCTTTCGAAAAACTGCAAAACGTCGACAGCCAGTTGCGACTCACGGACATGCAGCGGATTGCGGGTCATGATCGCGGCAATCGGGGTTGCCAGCGGCAGGGCCGGGTTGTCGGCAATGTGGCGGCGGAAATCCCCATCGGTAAAGATGCCGAGCAGACAGCCCTGTTCATCGACAACACAGGCCGAACCGGCCCTGGCACGGGTCATGGCGATCAGCACATCCTGCACCGAGGCATCCCGGGCGACGGTCGCGACGCCTTCACCCCGGCGCATGATGTCGGCGGCACGGAAGAGCAGGGCGCGTCCGATGGCGCCACCGGGATGCAGCTTGGCATAGTCTTCGCGACGGAAGCCCCGGACCCGCAGCAGCACCATCGCCAGGGCATCGCCCATCGCCAGGGTGGCCGTGGTGCTGGACGTAGGGGCCATGTTGAAGGGACAGGCCTCGCGCGGCACTGTGACAGGCAGGATAGCCTGACTGATTGAGGCCAGGGTACTGTCGGGACAACCGGTGACGGCGATGATGGAGACTCCGAGGCGGCGCACCGGGGCGACGAGGTTGGTGATTTCCTCCGAATCGCCGGAGTAGCTCAGGGCCAGCAGCACATCACGCTCGGCCAGCACGCCCAGGTCACCGTGGATGGCTTGTGAGGGGTTGAGCAGGACGCTGGTGGAGCCGGTGCTGGCGAAAGTGGCCGACATTTTTTCGGCAATATGCAGGTTTTTGCCGACCCCGGTGACGACGATTTTGCCGCCGTTGGCGAGGGTCTGCAGCAGCAGCTCCACGGCGGTATCGAAGTGCTCGTCAAGATTGTCGCGCACAAAAGTCAGGGCTTCAATCTCGGTATCGAAGACCTGCTGGGCAAGTTTACGGGTGTCGGGTGTCATTTTTCGGATGGCAAAACAGGTGTCGGGATTATGAGTCGCCTGGCTGGGGCGGCTGGTTGGCATTGGCGGCTTCCCACTGGATCCGGCGCTTCTGCCGTTCGTCGGACGAGTAGATCAGGTCGGCGGATTTTACCTTGTCGGCCGCGGCGGAGAGCAGGTCGTTGGTGCCGCCGTTGTCCTGCTGGTTCATGCCGATACTGTAAAACCGCCAGCCATCGTCCTGAAGGCGATAGCGGAAGGGGGCTGCTGCGGGGTCGAAAGGGTCAGCCGGGACAGCCGAGCCATCCAGCAGCGGCGGCAGTGAATCCGGCCAGGCCTGTTCGGGACTGTGCTGACGGGCCTGGCCGATTGCCAGGGCCAGTCGGGCAGCCTGCAGTTCGGTCTGCCGGTGGGCCGGATAGGCCGCTGCTGCTGCAACATTGCGCAGAAAAACGGTGGTCACCAGTGCGCCGAGGGGGTCGCGCGTCCAGGGCGGACGGGACTCGAAGCGGCACCAGGCGGGGAGTTCGGCCAGCAGTCCGCGATGATCGTAGGGACGTTCGGCAGCGGCAATCACGTGTGAGGCGACAGCATCGAGGTGGTTGGAAGAGGCGATAGGGTTGCTGCCGAAGCGACGGGACAGCCAGAGCACATAGCCGGGCGGATGACGCTGGCCGGGTTCCGTGCCTTCGGCTGGTATGGTACGGCGCGAATAGCTGACGGCCGTCAGGGCCCGGTGGGCCATCTGCCGGTCGCGGCGCAAGGCCTCGGCCAGCGGTGGCAGGGCCAGAGCCGCCTCGCGCAGCATGTCGTCGAGCTGCCGGGCGATGCCGGGCGGAATCTCACGCTCGGCTGTCGCCAGCAGAATCTCGCGACAGATGCCCAGTTCGACATTGAGGGCGATAAAGTGACCGACTGCCCCCTGGCTGGCTGAAACCTTTTGAGCCACCTGCAGGGACTTGTGCCAGAGGTCGAGTACGAGTTCCCATTCCTCTTCCGCGATAGTCTGCGCCACCGGGTAGATTGTCAGGCGGGCAATTTCGACCACCCGTAACAGTACCGGCATCCACTCCCGGATATTGTGAATGGCGACCGGTTCAAGCGGGGCCGTGGCAGCAGCGGCCCAGACTTCAAAAGCGGGGGCTTCGGCATTCAAACGGCTTTCCAGCAGCGGCCAGTCTGGGGCGGCTGCCAGACCGAGGGCTTCCAGCTTCTGGAGTTCTCTGAGTTCTTCCGGCGAAAGTCCGGTTTCGGTGTCGTTGGTGCCGCCGGGGGCCAATTCCTGCATAATCTCCCAGAAGCCGATGCCATCGGGCTCGGGGATGGGTAGCGGATCGAGCCGGACCTCGGTCAGTTGCAGCGGCCAGGCCAGACGGTCGCGCCAGTGCTTCCAGACGGTGGCGAGGATCAGCAGTGCCAGCAACACCAGCAGGACCTGCCCGATGCGACGACCCCGGCTGCTCCGGTGAGTGACGACCTGTTCCAGCTCTGTCATGCGGTGCAGTCCGGCTATAGTTGCGGGATTGTCATGCCGCCATCGACCATCACTACCTGGCCGGTGGTATAGGCGAAGGCACCGCCGGCGAGGGCGGCCACGGCTTTGCCGACATCTTCCGGCTGGCCCCAGCGGCGGATGGGAATGCCGCCATCGGCGATTACTTTATCGTAACGCTCGGTAACACCGGCGGTCATGTCGGTGGCGATCACGCCGGGGCGGACTTCGTAAACCGGCAGGTCAAACTCGGCCAGACGGGCAGCCCAGAGCTGGGTGGCCATGGAGACACCGGCATTGGAGAGGGAG
>CAZMGQ010000351.1:0-2925 GCA_964565855.1 uncultured Lentisphaerales bacterium
CTGGAGTTTTTCGAGAGCGCCCCGCGAGGCCCCCTCGGTGGTGTGGAGAATGATGAAGCGGGTGCTCTTGCGGCGGGGGCGGGTAGCGTTTTTGGGGCTGAAGTAAGCCCCCGAAATGGCGATACCCTGGGCCAGCAGTGGCTGCAGATGCGGCAGACCACCCAGAAAGGCAAGCACCAGCCAGGCTGCGAGGACAGTCCGGCCCACTGTTCCACACCACAACGTACGGTGGCGCGGCAGTTGCCTCCTTCTGGCAGGAACCATGCTCTTCTCCCTGGGTGGTACGCAGAAATCCGCCGTCACTAGGTGACCAGCAGACTCCGGGCGGTCATCTCGGCCGGCACTGGCAGGCCCATCAGCTCCAGTACGGTCGGGGCGATATCCGACAGTTTGCCGGAGTCGTGCAGCTTGACTGCTGCGCTATCGCGGGACACATAGATACACTCGACTTCGTTGAGCGTATGGCTGGTCTTGCTGGAGCCGGTCTCGTAATCGACCATCTGCTCGGCATTGCCGTGATCGGCGGTGATGATGATCCTGGCGTCCAGCTCGAGCAGCCGTGCGACTACCCGTCCGAGACACTCGTCGACCACCTCGATCGCCTTGCGGGCCGCCTCGAAGTCTCCCGTGTGCCCGACCATGTCGCCGTTGGCGTAGTTGACGACAATGAACTGGTAGGGGTTGTCTTCGAGCCGCCTGAGCAGCTCGTCGGTTACGTTATAAGCCTCCATTTCGGGGTGGCTGGCGAAAGTGGCGGGATCGAAACGGCTGGGAACATCCACCTGGTCTTCGCCCGGATAGGGCTCGGTAGATTTGCCGTTGAAGAAACTCGTCACATGTCGATATTTCTGGGTTTCGGCGATGCGGAGCTGGCGCAATCCGGCCTTGGAGACCACCTCGCCGAGCAGGTTGTCCATGCCGCCATCGGCTCCCATGGCACCGAGGAGGTAGTTGTCGAAATCGTCCCAGTAACGAGTGAAGCCGAGGTAGGCAATCTTCGGGCGGACCTGCCGCTCGCCGGGATAATCGTCGCAGACAAAGGCCTGGGTGAGCTGGATGGCACGATCCTGCCGGTAGTTGGTGTGCATGACGGCGTCGCCATCGCGGATTCCATCGTATCCCGGCATGATGTGGGGCGGGATATATTCATCGAACATCGCGACACCATCAGGGGTACGGTCGTTGGCCCAGGATGCACGCACGGTCTCTTCGGGTGTGCCGACAGCGGGACGGCCTTCGGCCCGGACGAGCGTATGGTAAGCCTGGCTGGTGAGGCCGTAATTGCGCGAACGGTCCATCGAATAATAGCGCCCCATGAGGGTGCCGACGCGGCAGTTGCCGACAGCGGCCATTTCGCTTTCGAGGCGGGCCAGATACTCGGGCGCACTGTGCGGCGGGGTATCGCGACCGTCGAGGAAGGGATGGATGATGATCTCGCCCTCGGGATAATCGGCCCGGGCGCGACGCATGATCTTGAAGAGGTGCTCCTGGTGGGCATGGACGCCCTCGTCCTGCAGCAGGCCCATCAGATGCAGGCGCCCGCCACCGGCCTTCCAGGCGGCGATAAAGTCATCCCATTTGGGGGACTGGAAAAGCTCGCCCGAGGTCAGACCATCGTCGATACGTTTCAATTCCTGAATCACGATACGGCCGGCACCGATATTGAGGTGACCGACCTCGCTCGAGCCCTGATAGCCCTCGGGCAGACCGACGGCTTCGCCGCTGCAGGCGAGGCGCGTCCAGGGGTATTTTTGTTTATAGTTGTCGATGTTGGGGGTTTGGGCGGCGGCGACGGCGTTGCCGTCGGCTCGCTCGTTCAAACCCCAGCCATCACGGATGATCAGAACCACTGGTTTCATTGTTTTCAATTCCTCTTTACCGGCTCACAGCAGCCGCCCTCTCGACTTGGAAGCGGCGGCGGTGCTATGCTGGTTGCAAATCACCAGTATAACACGGGAAGCACCCGGCGGAAAAGCCCAACGGAGCAGAACCATGACAGCGAAAAAAGAAAACTCGGACAGTGCGCCCCTGGCGAAGCGGATCCTGACTCCGGCAGCAATGCGGGCGGAGCGCGACCGGATCAAGGCTGCCGGCGGGACGCTGGTTTTTACCAACGGCTGTTTCGACATCCTGCACCTGGGTCATGTGACCTACCTCGAATTTGCCCGCGCCCAGGGAGATGCGCTGGTGGTGGGACTCAATTCGGATGCTTCGATCCGCCGCAACAAGGGACCGCAGCGGCCGATCGTGGGAGAGCAGGATCGGGCACTGGTGCTGGCTGCGCTCCGTTGTGTGGATTATGTGGTGGTGTTTGATGAGGATGAACCGCGGGAGCTGATTGCGGCGGTGCTGCCGGATGTGCTGGTAAAGGGCTCGGACTGGGCACATTATGTCAGCGGGCGGGATATTGTGGAAGCGCATGGAGGCAGAGTGGTGCTGGCGGAGCTGGTGGAGGGCCGTTCGACGACGGACATCGTCGAAGCGATCCGGCGCGGCAACGGATAAGTCTCAAGTTTTCTTGCCAACCAGTACAGCTTACTTGCCTACCTGCTCCATACCTTATATAGTTAAGAGTCAACTTCCGCCCAATCCCGGGGAACTTAATATGGCCCAGACAACCGATGCCTTCCTGCTCGCTCTGTTGCGTCAGACGGGTATATTCAGCGAAATCCAACTCGAGCAGTTGGAGACTGCCGACCGTTCCACCGATGCCAGCCTGACCGAAACTGTTGTCCGGCTCGGTCTGGCACGTGAAGAGGACTTTCTGCGGGCGGCTGCCAAGGTGCTCGGTATGGAGTACCGGTCGGTTGTCGATCTGGAACTGGAACGCGAGCTGGTCGAGCGACTGCCGGCCCGTGCCGTGTACCAGTACAATGTCGTACCGATTGACCACCGGGATGGCGTATTGGTTGTCGCCACCAGCGA
>CAZMGQ010000352.1:0-2919 GCA_964565855.1 uncultured Lentisphaerales bacterium
CTCAAGGCCAACAACCTGACACGTGCCAGTACTATTTTTCCGGGCCAGACGCTCGTGATTCCGGGAGCCAAAGCGGCAGTGGCAACTCCGACCAGACAGCCGACAGCCGACAAGCCGGCGATCGTGGTAAAGGAATCAGCTCCTGCCAAAACGGCGGAAGCCGCCGTGGCCAAGCCTGTGACTCCGGCGGCCGCTGCAGTCCCGACAAGGACCGAGGTCACTGCCCGGCCCAGCAGTCCGCCACCAGCCATCGATACCTCAGCTGCTCCGACCCAGCAGTTCAAGGACTACGTTGTGCTGGAAAATGAAGACGTTTACAGCGTCGCCATCAAGCATGGCATTTCTCCGACCGAGCTACGTCAGCTCAACAACCTCTCCAGCTCTGAGCTGAACCCGGGTCAGGTCTTGCGCGTCCCCGAATGAGCGCATGCGCCGTAGTCTTGCCATCCTGATTGTGGTCCCCACGCTGCTGATGCTGCTGGGGGTCGCAATCATAGCCAGTACGGGCGATGTTCCCAGCCTGCGGCACCATTCCGACCCCAATTATTTTCTCCAGCGTCAACTGATCTTCATGGTGCTGGGACTGGGAGCTGCCGCCCTCCTCTGGCGTATTGATTACCGCGTGTGGTTCAGGCGCGAGGTTATGGCCTGCCTGTTTCTGCTGATCCTGGTGGGGTTGGTCGTGGTCTTTGTTCCCGGCCTGGCCGCTCCGGCCAACGGCAGTTATCGCTGGGTCAACCTCAGGGTCGTGCGTCTGCAGCCGTCGGAATTCGTCAAGCTGATGCTGATTGTCCTGATGGCGGCCTGGCACGGGCCGATTTCGCGGCGGCACGATCGTTTCTGGGAAGGCCTGGCCATTCCCGGTGTGGTGCTGGCCATGGTGGCAATCGGCTTTATCCGGCAGCCCGACCTGGGCTCGACCTTTCTGGCCGGAATTGTGTCGATGGTGCTGATGTTTGTCGCCGGTGTCAAACTGCTCTATCTCAGCGGCGTCGCCGTGGCGGCTGTCTTGGGAATTGCAGGCCTGATCGTGATCAATCCCGAGCGCCTCAGCCGGGTGATGGCGGTTTATTCCAAAACCGGCGTCAGCGATGACGACAGGCACCAGATCGAACAGTCGCTGGCCGCCTTCAATGCCGGCGGCATCTGGGGGGTAGGCTATGGCAACAGCCTGCGCAAACAGCGCTTTCTGCCCGAATCACATACCGACTTCATCCTCTCCATGGTGGGCGAGGAACTGGGGCTGATCTGTACCATCGCCGTCGTCGTGGCCTATCTGCTGATACTCATCGCTGGTCTCAGTGTCAGTCTCCGCAGTCGCGACAAATTCGGCCGCCTGCTGGCCTTCGGCATGACTTTTCACCTCTGCTTTTCTGCCGCCTTCAACATTGCCGTTGTCACCAAGCTGGCCCCCACCAAGGGCCTGGCCCTGCCTTTCATAAGTTATGGCGGCAGCAATCTGATCGCTTCAATGGTGGCGGTGGGCTTTATCCTGGCCGTTGCCCGGAGGGTCGATAGCGACCACCCGCTCGACCGTTTTCTGTCTTCAGAGGATACCCTGCCGGAGGACAGTTTTTCAGACGATCCACCTGCCGCAGAAACTGGAGCTGCCTGATGTCTCATTCTTCCGCACCAAAACTTCTCTTTCTGGGCACCGGCACCTCTACCGGTGTGCCCAGGATCGGCTGCGATTGCGCTGTCTGCACCTCGCAGGATCCGCGCAACCAGCGGCTGCGCTCGAGTGTCTATCTGACATACAACGGCTTCGGAATCCTGGTCGATACGACGCCCGACTTCCGTCAACAGATGCTGCGCAGCGGCATCCGGCGGATTGATGCGGTGATGATTACCCATGGTCATGCCGACCACATTTTCGGCATGGACGACCTGCGTCAGTTCAACACCATTCAGCAGACCCGCATTCCCGTCTATGTCTCCAGCCCGACGCTCAAGGGGCTGACCCGCATCTTCGAGTACTTCCTGAAACCGGTCATGAAGGGACTCTATCTGCCGCAGGTGGACTTTGTCTCCATCGCCGGCCCGATCGAAGTCGGCCCCTTCCGGGTGACGCCCTTCGAAGTCGAACATGGCGTCGGCTGTACCTGGGGTTTCCGCTTCGACTGTGAAGGACGCAGCCTGGCCTATGCGCCGGACTGTGCCGTTTTCCCCGAAGCTGCCCTGGAGGTGGTGCGGGGTGTCGATGTAATGGTACTGGACGCTCTGCGTCATCGGTCACATGTCAGCCACATGACAGTCGGGCAGAGTCTCGCCACGTTGAACAAGATCGGTGCCGGACGCTCTTTCACGACCCACATGGCGCATGACCTCGATTATGAAACCCTGGCCCACAGCTTTCCGGAGGGTGTTTTGCCTGCCTACGATGGTCTGGAAGTTGTCTGGTAAGCTGAAACATGGGGAATGCCGGAGAAGAGTGCGATGCAACTGTCCGACAACTTGCACCTGACTTACTGTCTGAATGTCCATGCCGGTGAGAGCTGGGCCGAGCAGTTTGCGGCCATCCGCCACACCGCCAGGCCGATTGCCCGGCGTGTGGCAGGTGAAAAACCCTTCGGGCTGGGCCTCAGGCTGAGTGCCGCCAGTGCGGCCGAACTGGTTGCCCGGCCAGGTCTGATCGATGAGTTGCGCAGCTATCTGGCGGCCAACAACCTCTATGTGCTGACCGTGAATGCCTTTCCCTATGGACGTTTTCACGGTGCACCGGTCAAGGACGCAGTCTATCTACCCGACTGGGCTGAGCCGGCCCGCCTGGAGTACACCCTGAATGTGGTGCAGATCATGGCGGCACTCCTGCCGGCGACCGTCGAAGGCAGTATCTCCACCGCACCGCTCACTTTCAAGGGCTGGCCCGATTGGCGCAGGCGACTGGATGCGGGGTTGAAAAACTTTGCCGCTGCCGGT
>CAZMGQ010000353.1:0-2901 GCA_964565855.1 uncultured Lentisphaerales bacterium
CGGCCTTGACCACGCGCATACCATCCACCACCCGCACGGCCGGATCGGGGCTTTGAATCAGACGGGTGAACTCGGATGCGTGTCCCGTATCGATACCAACAACAGCAATAGTTTTTTCCTGCATAACAATTCCTTTTGTGTCCAGCATACTGGCACGCACAAATTCAAACGGCAAGTGAAAAGGCACAGCCCTGAGAGCCAGATTTGCTGGAGGTGTATGAGGTGGGGCTCTGTGTTAAGCTGCTTACAATCCAGTTGGCCGGTGTCGTCCAGCGTGCGCAGGGGTGCCTGGTGTTTGGCCGGTCTTATAAGGCTCTTTACGCGGCTTCCTGATCGACTTGCTGCGCTCGCCGATCTGCTGGTGCAGGTCTGTGCAGTGGCAGGTATGTATAGTGTCTTCTGATCGACTTGCTGCGCTCGCCGATCTGCTGGTATAGGTGTCTTCAGGTTGGCCGCTGCGCTCGCCGATCTGCTGGAGAAGGTGAGTGCATGTGTTTTCAATCAGTCGCTGCGCTCGCCGATCTTGAAGTCAGCCGGTGAACTTGGCGCGGAAGATGAAGAAGACGGCACCGACGAGGCAGAGACCGGCCCAGAGGTAGTCGAGGCTGAGTTTTTCTTTGAGGAAGAAGACTGAAAAAGGCAGAAAAATCGTGAGGGTGATGGCTTCTTGCAGGATTTTGAGCTGCCCGACTGTCATGACCGTATGGCCGATACGGTTGGCGGGCACTTGCAGCAGGTACTCGAAGAGAGCAATGCCCCAACTGCAGAGTGCCGCAAATATCCAGGGCCGATGATTGAGGGCCCGCAGGTGCCCGTACCAGGCGAAGGTCATGAAGACGTTGCTGAGCGACAGTAAAATAACAGTGATCAGATAACGGTTCATGTGTCTGGCTGGTACGGGTTTATGCCTTGAGTACCATGCTGCGGGCGGCACGGGCTTCGTCGATGCGCGAGATGGTGGTTTTCTCGGGCATGGTAGCGAAGGCGGCGGGATCTTCCTCCGCCTGCCGGGCCAGCGCCAGCATCGAATCCACAAAGGCATCAAGCGTTTCCTTGGATTCGGTTTCGGTGGGCTCGATCATGATCGCCTCGGGCACGATCAGGGGGAAGTAGATCGTGGGCGGATGGAAGCCGGCATCGATCAGCCCTTTGGCGAAGTCGAGCGCCCGGACACCGTGGTCCTTCGTCTGCCTGCGGGCCGACAGCAATACTTCGTGCATGCAGATGCGTGGATAGGGGTTCTCGAAGACCTCTTCCAGCTTGACCCGCAGGTAGTTGGCATTGAGGACGGCATAGTCGGTGGCTTTGCGCAGGCCGTCGCCGCCCAGGTGCAGCATGTAGGTGCAAGCCTTGAGCACGACAGCGAAGTTGCCGAAGAAGGGAGCCAGTTGACCGATGCTTTCGGGACGCTCGCGCTCGAGTACAAAAGTTCCGTCGGTCTGCCGCACAATGCCCGGCACCGGCAGGTAGGGGATCAGGTCGGCCTTGACACCGACCGGACCGGCACCGGGACCGCCGCCGCCATGAGGCGTGGAGAGGGTCTTGTGGAGATTGAGGTGGATGACATCGAAACCGAGGTCGCCGGGACGGGCCCGGCCCATGAGGGCGTTCATGTTGGCACCGTCGTAGTAGAGCAGGGTGCCGTTGGCACGGGCAAGGTCGGACATCTCGACGATGTGCTTCTCGAAGAGCCCCAGCGTATTGGGGCAGGTGAGCATAACGGCGGCGATCTCGGGCGTGAGCTTGGCCTTGTAATCTGCCAGATCGACGTTGCCATCGGCATCGGTGCCGACCGCGACCACCTCGTAGCCGGCCATGGCGGCACTGGCGGGGTTGGTGCCGTGGGCCGAATCCGGCACTAGCACCTTGGTGCGCTGGTCGCCACGGGCACGGTGGTAGGCTGCGATCAGCAGCAGGCCGGTCAGCTCGCCGTGGGCACCGGCCATGGGCTGCATGGTGAAGGCCTCCATGCCGGTCAGTTCGCAAAGTAGGCTCTCAGCTTCCCAGAGCATCTCAAGAGCGCCCTGAGTGAGTGTTTCGCCTCCGGGGAGCTGCGAGAGCATGGGGTGCAGTCCGGCAAAACCGTCGAGAGCCGCAGTTTTTTCGTTGATGCGCGGGTTGTACTTCATGGTACAGGAGCCGAGCGGATAAAACTGGGTATCGACGCTGAAATTCTGCTGCGAAAGGTGGGTGAAATGGCGGATGACATCCAGTTCGCTGACTTCGGGCAAGGTGGGAGCAGCTTCGGCGCAGAGATCGACCGGGAGGGGCAGATCGCCGGCACTCTCGGCTGCGCTAAGTCGAGGGATAGTGACGGCCCGACGACCGGAGACGGACTTTTCAAAAATAAGTTTGTTCACAGCGATTCCTCCAGGGCAGTGACGAGGCTGTCGATTTTGGTCTGCGACAGTTTTTCGGTGAAGCTGATGAGGAGAGCATTGGCAGCTTCGGGATAGAAGCGTCCGAGCGGCAGACCGGCGACGAGACCACGCTCGATCAGGCGGCTGACCACAGAGTCGGCGGATTCGGGCAATTCGACCACAAACTCGTTGAAAGTCGGGCCGGTATTGAGAATGCGCAGCCCCTTGACCTCGGCCAGGCGCCGTTTGGCATAGTCGGCCTTGCGGAGGCAGGATTCGGCGACTTCGCGCAGGCCTTCGCGGCCCAGCAGTGAGAGGTAGATCGTGGCCCGTAGTGCACAGAGAGCCTGGTTGGTGCAGATGTTGGAAGTGGCCTTTTCGCGGCGGATATGTTGCTCGCGGGCCTGGAGCGTGAGCACGAAGCTGCGTTGGCCGTGCCGGTCGACCGACTCCCCGACTACACGTCCGGGCATACGGCGGACATGTTTCTGGCGGGTGGCGAAGAAGCCCAGATAAGGGCCGCCGAAAGAGAGTGGCAAGC
>CAZMGQ010000354.1:0-2880 GCA_964565855.1 uncultured Lentisphaerales bacterium
CATCCTGTGCCACGATCCTGGCCCCTTTCAATTTAACCGAGAGCTTCCATAAATCATGTGCATTGTCGATCGGTGTTGTGACCAGATCCTCGGCTGCGGCAGGAGGCGGCGCCATCGCAAGCAGCGACGCAAGCAACGCCATGGCAATCACTCTGTTCATGTTGAGCTCCCTTTCACGATCATTATCGGATGTACTCTACAATACAAATCCCCTGTCTGTTTGATTTCAGACTGCAACTCTTCCCTGCTTCTGTCAAGTTTTAGGTTAATAAAAAAGAACCGGTCCGGACATTGTCCAAACCGGTTCTGTTGTCTGTATCAGATTCCGCCACCCGCATCGGGCAGCGGATCTGTCAGCTTACGAGAGGCGCTGCTTCAGTGCTTCGAGTTGTTTGCTCAATTCGGCCGGCAGGCGGTCGCCGAACTTGTCGAAGTGAGCCTTCATCTCGGGCAGTACCTTGATCCAGCCTTCCTTGTCGACTTCCAGCAACATCTGCTTGTCTTCCTCGCTGATATTGAGGCCGTCGAGATCGAGCGCATCGTCCGTCGGCAGGTTGCCGATGGCGGTGGCTTCGGCGTCGGCTGTACCGCAGACACGTTCGAAGACCCACTTGAGGACACGGCTGTTTTCGCCGAAGCCCGGCCAGAGCCACTTGCCTTCGTCCGTTTTGCGGAACCAGTTGACATAGTAGATCTTGGGCAGCTTGGCACCCTCCTTGCGACCGATCTCAAGCCAGTGGGCAAAGTAGTCGCCCATGTGGTAGCCGCAGAAGGGCAGCATGGCGAAGGGGTCGAAGCGCAACTGACCGGCACCGCCAACTGCGGCAGCCGTCATTTCGGAGGCCATGGTGGCTCCGAGGAAAACGCCGTGTTCCCAGTCCAGAGCTTCGTTGACCAGCGGCACGACGGTGGCGCGGCGGCCGCCGAAGAGGAAAGCGCTGATCGGTACGCCTTCGGGATCTTCCCACTCGGGGGCGACCACGGGACACTGGCGTGCCGGCACGGTAAAGCGGGCGTTGGGGTGCGCGGCCTTGCTGCT
The DNA here is from genome assembly GCA_964565855.1 of uncultured Lentisphaerales bacterium. Classification (GTDB taxonomy): domain Bacteria; phylum Verrucomicrobiota; class Kiritimatiellia; order RFP12; family JAZUKQ01; genus CAZMGQ01. Next base: position 1,040 of record CAZMGQ010000354.1, read on the forward strand.
GCTGGCCGGGGTCCAGGGACGGCGCTGCCAGTCCACGGTGGCCTCGGGCACTTCATCCATGTCTTCCCAGTAGACATCGCCGTCCATCGTGATGGCGGTGTTGGTGAAGATGGCATTGCCGTTCAGAATTGTGCGCATGGCGTTGGGGTTGGACTTCATCGAAGTGCCGGGGGCCACGCCGAAGAAACCCGCCTCGGGGTTGATCGCACGAAGCTGGCCTTCTTTGTCAAACTTCATCCAGGCGATATCGTCGCCGATGACATGGACTTTCCAACCGGGGATGGTGGGTTCCATCATGGCGAGGTTGGTCTTGCCGCAAGCCGAGGGGAAGGCTGCCGCCACGTAGCGCGAAACGCCTTCGGGGTTGGTCAGCTTGAGGATCAGCATGTGCTCGGCCATCCAGCCTTCTTCGTGGGCCTGGACCGAGGCGATGCGCAGCGCAAAGCACTTCTTGCCCAGCAGGGCGTTGCCGCCATAACCGGAACCGAAGGAGATGATCTCGCGGGTTTCGGGGAAGTGCGTGATGTACTTCTTGTCCATCGGGGCACAGGGCCAGGGCACGTCGGCCTGGTTGGGGGCCAGCGGCGAACCGACAGAGTGGACGCACTTGACGAACTCGGCGCCGTTTTCGATCTTGGTGATGATCGTGTCGCTGACGCGCGTCATGATGTGCATGTTGACGACAACATAGGGGCTGTCGGTGATTTCGACGCCGTACTTGGCGATCGGCGACTCGACAGGGCCCATTGAGAAGGGAATCACGTAGAGGGTGCGGCCCTGCATGCAGCCCTTGAAGAGGCCGTTGAGGGTGCTGCGCATTTCAGTGGGATCGCGCCAGTTGTTGGTGGGGCCGGCATCGGCTTCCTTCTGCGAGCAGATATAGGTACGTTCCTCGACACGTGCCACATCGCTCAATTCCGAACGGCAGTTGTAAGAGTTCGGGGGGGTGTCATGTTTGATAAAGGTGCCGGACTTGACCATCAGATTGCAGAGATGATCGTATTCCTCGGTAGAGCCATCACAAATCACAACGGCATCCGGGGTACACAGATCGACCCACGACTGAAGCCATGTCTTCAGAGTGTTGCTCTTGATATCGTTCAAAACCATTTTTTTCTCCTTGTTGTCGTAGCCAGGGATGCTTCCGCAACTGGCCCTTTGGCTGGCACACTCTAACGAATTGCCGGAAGCGTGGCAAGCCTCTGATAAATGTTTCTGTTTTTTTTGAAGCTTTCAGCTTTTCGCCCTCGATTGTCGCATTGGGGTTTTGTCGGGAGAAATTTCGTGGTAGTATGGGCGACAATGGCCAGCAAGCAAAGCAAAGCCGCAGTGTCGCGTCGGCGCGGAAAAAGACGCAGATCCGACGAGACGACTGCCGAAAAAAAACATCCCATCAAAACACATCCGGTGCCGTCGGCACGCATCGGCGCGCTCGAGGCTGTTTGGCTGGCGGCGGTGGTGACGCTGCCGGTAGCCGTCAATCCCTTTGCCAGCTCGGCCTATGAATCCGAAAAAGCCTTCCTCCTGCGCTTCTGGGCACTGCTGGCGGCAATAACGATGCTGATTCAGTTTGTCAGCCGCCTTATTAAAGGTAAGACTGCCCGCCAGCTCCCCCCCGCCGGCTCAGCCCGCCGTCGGAAGCGTAGATCCGAAAATGCCAACGATCCGCCTGACTCTGCGGCACAAAGTCCGGCCTTTCCGCTGCACGGCGTCCTGGGCTGGCTGTCAGCAATCCTTATTTCCGCTGCCATTTCGGGCTGTCTGGCCCTGGTGCCCGGCGATGCCTGGCTGGGCGGCCCCACGCGCGGCGGCGGTGTCCTGACTCTGGTCGCCACAGCCAC
>CAZMGQ010000355.1:0-2865 GCA_964565855.1 uncultured Lentisphaerales bacterium
GAAAGAATCCGGGCCCGCCGCTGCTGAAACCGTTTCGACCGGAACAGCAGCCGAAAACCGGACGGATTTACGCAACGATAACCGGCGCAACGAGCGCGACGATCGTAATGATGGGCGGCGCGAACGAACCAACCGGAGCAACGACCGGCGACAACGCGACAATCGCAAACAACAGCCGCGCCAGGAATACCGCCGCCTCTCACGTCAGGAAATGCGCCGTCTGAGCCGCCGCGAGCGCACCATGCTCCGGCAACAGGAAGATCCCTACGATCCCGAAGCCCATGAGTCGCGGCCCGATGCACCGCCGCCGATCCGCATGTCCGAGCTGCAGGCACTCGATGTACCCCCGCTGCTGGCCCAGGCGGAAGAACTCGGGATTGTCGATGAACTGGGTTCGCTCGGCAAACACGACATTATTTTTGAACTGCTGCGTCACCATGCCCGCCGTGGCGGGATGGTTATCGGCGAAGGCATTCTTGAGCTGCGCACCGATGGTTTCGGCTATCTGCGCAATCCCTATGCCGACTACAGCTCCTGCCCCGAAGACCCCTGCGTTCTGCCCGCTATCGTGCGGCGCTTCGGCCTGCGTGCCGGCGATTACGTGGTCGGCCCCACCCGTCCGCCGCGCGATCAGAAAAACCGCGTCTTCACCATCGTCAATGTCGAAGAAGTCAATGGCATGACCCCCGCCGAAGCCCGGCGCATTACACCCTTTGCCAGCCTGACGCCGACTTTCCCCGACCGCCGTATAGATCTCGAAACCGAACCGGAAGAGGTCGATATGCGGGTGACCAATATCTTCACGCCGATCGGCTTCGGCCAGCGCGGTCTGATTGTGGCCCCGCCGCGGACCGGCAAAACCGTGCTGCTGCAGAAGATTGCCAACTCAATCTCGGCCAACCACCCCAACGTTCACCTGATCATTCTGTTGATCGATGAACGACCGGAGGAGGTCACCGATATGCAGCGCAATACCAAGGCGCATGTGTACAGCTCGACCTTCGACGAGCCGCCCGAGCGACATGCCCAGGTGGCCGACGCCGTGATCGAAAAATCCCGCCGCATGGTTGAGCTGGGCAAGGATGTGGTGATCCTGCTCGACTCGATTACCCGTCTGGCACGCGCCTACAACACCTTGCAGCCCAACAGCGGCAAGATCCTTTCCGGCGGTGTCGATGCCAACGCCCTGCAGAAACCCAAACGTTTCTTCGGTGCCGCCCGCAACATCGAAGGCGGCGGATCACTCTCGATCATCGCCACGGCGCTGGTCGATACCGGCAGCCGCATGGACGAAGTGATCTTCGAGGAGTTCAAAGGCACCGGCAACATGGAACTCTGTCTCGACCGTTCTCTGGTCGACAAGCGTGTGTTCCCGGCAATCAATATCGAAAAATCCGGCACACGCAAGGAAGAGCTTCTGCTGCATAGCGAAGAACTGGCCCGCACCTGGATTCTGCGTCGCGCCCTCAGCGGTGTGCCGCCTGTCGAAGCCATGGAAATGATTGTCAAGCGGCTGAAGACGACCGGCACCAACGCCGAGTTCCTGATGTCGATGAAGGAATAGTTTCGCTACGAGCGAATCGTCGCATCAGTACCGTCAGTACCCTGACGAGAGGCGGCAGCCAGGAGCAGAATAATGGACCGGACGTTTGAGTATCAGCCGATTGCGGTAGTCCGCAACAAGTTCACCGATAAAGCCTCTACCCCGCGCGGCGGTGCGGGGGTTAATGAGGCCGAGGGCATCATCGAGGTTAGTGAGGGACTGAGCGAAGGTCTGAGCAACATTGAAGAGTTTTCCCACTTGTATATCATCTGGGCTTTTCATGAGGTGGAAAGCTTCAGCCTGCTCTCGCAGCCGCCGATTGACAACCGCAAACATGGAGTTTTCGCCACCCGGTCGCCTTATCGTCCCAACCCGATCGGACTCACAACGGTTGAGCTGTTGCGACGCGAAGGCAATCTGCTGCATGTCAAGGGCATCGACATGCTCGATGGCACGCCGGTGCTGGATATAAAACCCTTCATGCCCAGTGCACCGGCTGACGGCTTGCGCTTGGGCTGGTTTGGCGCCGCACGCGCCCGTATTGCGGCTGGAAAGCAGCGTCTCGATACGCGTGTTGCCGTAGTCGGTGCCAGCAACAACCCCAAACGTTACAGCTACATGGCTTTCAAACTGCTGCTCGATGAGGGATACACTGTTCTGCCGATCAATCCCGGGCTCCAGAGTATCGAAGGCGTGGATGTTGAAAAGTCCTTAGAAGATCTGGCCGGTATTGATACCGTCACCCTCTACATCAACCCCGCACTACAGTCAGGCCTGGAAGAGGCAGTGATCAAACACCGGGTCCGTCGCGTGATCTTCAACCCCGGCACAGAAAACCCCTCACTGATGGCCAGCTTGAGTCAGCAGGGCGTTGAAGTCGTCGAAGCCTGCACCCTCGTCATGCTCCGCACCGACCAGTTTTGAGAGTCATAGTCGCCCGGCGGCAGGCCCAGCACATGTATCAGACATTGCTGGTTAATCCACCCGTCCCCAGCGTGGCGACCAGGGCCAGTAGACACAGCTTGCGGGACCGAGCAGGCGCCGTCTGGTCACGGGGCCCCAGAAACGACCGTCATAGCTGTTGGCGGTATTGTCACCCAGTGCCAGAAACTCATCTTCCCCGAGTGCCACCGTGTCACCCTCCAGCCCCAGCGGACATTGCAAAGGCCCGGCACCGGGCTGTTGCTCGGGTATCACGGCATAGCCGGTGTAAGCATAGCCCAGATAATTCGGCCCGCCGTTCCAGGCTGGCTCCTTCAGCGCCACTCGCCGGATGGTTTGCGGCTCGGTCACCGGCAGGCCATCCACCGTCCGATAAGGCG
>CAZMGQ010000356.1:0-2859 GCA_964565855.1 uncultured Lentisphaerales bacterium
GAAGGCAGTGCCTCGACCGAGCTGGTCGCCGAAGTTCCCGCTGCCGTGGCACCGGCCTATCCGATCGAAGATCGGCTGAGAATCAAAACTGCCGTTTTCAGCGACGATCATGAAAACGGCTTCCACTACTTTATGATCGATGTGCTGCCGCGCGATGCCGATGCCCTGCCGGTACTGCCTTGCGATATCGTCTTTGTGCAGGACACCAGTGCCAGCATGGCCGAGCTGTTTCTGCGCCCCAGTCGTCAGGCCCTGCTCGAAGGGCTGGATATGCTGCAGCCCGGCGACCGCTTCAATATCGTCGAGTTCAGCCACGAAGTCCGGAACTGCTTTCCAGACTGGAGGGAACCGGATATCGCCTCGATCCTGGTAGCGCGCGACTTTATTGACGGGCTGAAACCCGGCGGCAATACCGATATTTTCGCCTCCATGAACGAAGTCCTGAATATGCCGCGCACCGAAGGACGGCCCATCATTGCCATGCTCGTGACCGACGGCATGGTGACGGCAGGCGAAATACCGCGCGATTCGCAGATTATCGGAACTTTCTCACGCCTCAATGCCGGTGCTGTCAGTGTTTTCACCGTCGGTACACACCGTCGTGCCAACGCCTTCCTGCTGGATATGCTCTCCTATGCCAACCGGGGTGCCATGACGGCCATCGCACCCGACCGGTTCAATGTAAAGAAGACCATCGTTGACACAATACGGACAGTGCGACGGCCGATTCTGACCGATGTCCGCTTCAATTTCGATGTCGTTTCAGGAGCCGAAGTCTTTCCGGTGCTCACCACCAACCTCTATGAAAACCGTCCTCTGCGTCTCTTCGGTCGGGTCCGAAAAGATCAACCGACAGTGGCTTTTCAGGCCCGGGGCAAGGCCTCCGGCGAATCGTATGACATGTTGTTCGAGGTTGACCTTACAGGTCAGGATATGCAGCGGGCAGGTGACATACTGGCACGTACCTGGGCCACGCAGAAAATGTATGATCTGGTACTGCAATATGCCCGTACGGAAAATTACCAGTTGATTGCCCAGATGGCGCAGCTCGGTGCAAGCTTCGGCATCCCCGTCCCATACAGCGGGCGTATCATGACTATCGGTCAGTAAGAATCCCGCACAATCATGAGTTTCGAGCCTGATCCATCAGATGGCCGCCCTCGTGCGGCAACATCACGCGGTCGAACTCATTCCCGAAGTCAAGCTGTGGGGCCAGAGGCTGTGACCCCGGGAGGGTTGCGCTCGTGGATTAACTACAGCGGCTATTCTACTCTTTCGATGGTTGGCCAGACACCGCCAACACTGCCCCAATGGCGTGTAAAGCTCGTGAACTCTTCAGCAGCGGGGTTGGGAGTTATCACCCTGCCATCTGCATCGAGATAGAGACAGCCAAGATCCTCAAGAGGCAGTGCAGCAAGATGCTCCTTGGCTTCCTCAACCGCTTTTAGCCATTCCTGTTTCAGGGCTGTCACATCCAGCGGGGTAGCGAGTTGCAAACGATCAAGATCGGCCTGTGTATATCTGCTGTGGCGCTGACATTGTGAGAGCAGGAGTTCAGGAGTGTATCCCGGATCTTTGCCACAGGCGGCCCATATAAGGCTGCCTAGAGTGAGCAGGTTATGGTGCAAGTAAATGGTGTCAACATAGTCCCTTGCCTCACTCCTGCCGGCCAGGGCCAGAACTTTGTTCACAGCAGCATCGATCTCGTGCAGGCGATAGCCGCAAACTTCATCTTTTTGAATGGGGAAAAATCGAAAAGCACTATCATGTGCCCACTCGATCCTCAGTTTCTGTCCTTTGAACTCAACCAGGGCACGGTGAAAAGCCGGGGTGCGCAAAAGCCACTCTACCTCCATTCCATCTTCTTTTAACGTTGCAGCATCTATCTCTGCACACTCGGCCACCCGGTCGGCAACGTCCTGAAAAAAGTCAATATCCTGCGAGTAGCGTGGCGACTTTCTGCTACGATGCAGCACAGTGGCACCAGCCAGAAAACTGCCCGGATCACGATTTTGTGCCAGCTTTTGCAGTATGAGTCTCTGTATGTCACTTAACGGCATAAACGCTCCGCAAACTTCATTCCGCTCCGGCCTCCATGCAGCCTGAGGCCTTTGATGATTTCGGGGATATCCTCCGAGCCTATCTGCAGGTCCTCCCGCATAAACCAGAAACACTGTGCATGATACTTGCGGAATGCCCGACGTGCCTCACGTATCCGCACCATTTCCTGTGCGTCTTCACGCGATAGTGTGCGTCGGCTTTTTTTCCCGCCCCGCCTGCCTATCTCGGCCAGATAGCGTCTGACTGATTCCGGTTGATTCATGTGCACAACTTAACCCGCTTATGATAAAATGTCAATACTTTGGCCCTGCGAACAGCAATTCCAATTGGGAACTGTTCCATAATCAGAGTGGTTGCTGTTTCTGGACAGACAGGAATGTCTGTCTTACAGTTGTCCACAAGCACCTGCGGGTAAGAATGTAGGATAGACATTCTTGCCAGTTCCAGGTTCAGTCCCGGATTTGTTTCTGCAGCAGGCCTGATTTTGGTCCGGCTGTCGGGGGCGGCATTGCTCTCGGATTGCATGTAAATGAGGATCTGGACAGGATTATTATGAATCAGCAAAAAACCAAGGCGGCAACTTTTCATAATAGGGTGCAATCTTAAGAGTTGACGGCATTTTAGGCGCAAGATATAGTACAAAGCGTCTTTTGTTATAGAACAGGGTCTGCTTTGAGAGTGTTAGAAAGAGAACTGCTCAAGCGACTCTATTTGACAGACTCTCCAAACACGAAGTGTTCATAAGCGTTAAGAAAAATGAAGATTACCGGAATCAAAACTTTTGTCTGTGATGTCTAT
>CAZMGQ010000357.1:0-2855 GCA_964565855.1 uncultured Lentisphaerales bacterium
GGCTCCAGTTGATGTTGCTCTGGAGCTGGTTGACCAGCGGCTCGGAACACTCGAACCGGCCGAGCGGCCCGATGTCGTTGTGCAGCACAATGCCGGTTACATCTTCGGCCACGGGCTTGCGTGCAAGCTGACCGGTGATTTCGACATAACGGAAGCCGTGGAAAGTGAAACGCGGCTCGTACTCGACTTCGGCAGTTCCTTTAAAAGTATAGTAATCGGTGGTCTTGGCTGTCCGCAGGTTTGCGGTATAGAGCGTACCGTCCTCACAGAGCATTTCGCCATAGCGCAGCTTTACCGTCTGGCCGCGACGCCCCTTGAGCCTGATGCGGGCCCAGCCGACCATGTTCTGTCCGAGATCAAAGACATGCACTCCCGGCTCCGGCTCGGTCTGTGCGATCACGGGCAGCTCAAGCTGCCGTCTGACAGGCCCGTTGGGCCTTGCCACCAGTTTGGTACGCGGTGCCTTCAGGACTGCCGCCGCATCCCAGCCTGCCGTGTCGTATCCCGGCTTGTCCCAGCCGGTCAGCTCACGCCGTGCATCGTAGGTTTCGCCATTGTAAAAATCTGCCGCCAGGATCGGCCCCTCGGCCGTCTGCCAGCTTTCGTCGGTGCCGATTATTTCGCGGCGTCCATCGGCATACTCCACTTCGAGCTGCGCCAGCAGTCCGAGCTGACTGCCGTAACAGCAGCGGTTCCCTTCCCAGACAAGGTTGCCGGCATACCAGCCGTCGGCCAGCACTCCGCCGATGGCGTTGTCGCCCGCCTGCAACAGTTCGGTCACATCGTAAGTCGCCACCTGGATGCGTTTGGCATAGTCGGTCCAGCCCGGTTCGAAGATCTCGTCCCCTACCCGCTCGCCGTTCAGATACATCTCGTAGATGCCGAGGGCTGTCACATACAGACGTGCCCGCTGCACCTCGCCGTTCAACTGAAATTCACGCCGCAGCCAAGGGCTGGGACCGGTACCTTCCGACCGGTCGGCAGGCCTTCCTATCCAGCTCGCCTGCCAGTCGGCCTTGCGCAACAGTCCGACCTCGAAATAAGCCGGCTCGCTCCAGGTCCCTTCCTTGCGCCGATGATCCCAAACCTGTACCTGCCACCAGACGCACGAGCGCGAGCGCAGGCGTTTGCCGGCATAAGGGATGTCGAGTGTGTCGGAGCTTTCCACCAGCCCGCTGTCCCAGAGATCAGGCTTCCGGGCCAGCTTCTCCTGCGAAGAGGCCGCCACAATCCGGTAAGCTGTCTGTCTGGCACCGGGCCGCTTATCCTCCAGACGCCACGAGAGGCGCGGTGTTACGCAGTCTATTCCGCGCGGATTTTCCAGGTGTTCACAAACCAGACCAATCGCTTTACAAAGTTCTGACATGGGGCCCTCCCTGAACTCCAAACCTTTATTCTGCTGCTTCCTCCGCTGCTTCAGTCGCGGCTTCGGCAGCCACTGCTGCCGGGGCATCCGCATCGGCTGCGGATGCCTCTTCAGTCTCCGGTTCGTCCGCTTCAGCACTGTCTTCTGCCACAGCTTCCACAGTTTCTGTTGCTTCGGTCGCAGCTCCGTCGCCTTCAAGCTCCGGGGTCAAACCCTGTGTCTGCAACGTACGCAGGGCATCGGCAAACTGATCCGCAGCATCCAGCGAAACATGTTCGAGCCGTGGCAGAGCCGCACTCAGATCATCGGCCAGCCCCGCCCAGGCAGTGCCGGCATAATCAGCCATCATACGGTCCAGAATGGCGCGGGCTTCGTCGCGCCGATCCGCCAGAGCGGCGGAGCGGGCCTGCCCCAGCAGTGCCATCGGCAACATGTAATGCGAGGGATTGGCCTCGACAAACTCGCCAAAGCCTTTACCCGCCTCGGCAAACTTGCCCTCGGCCTCTTTTACATGGGCCACGCCCAACAGTGCCACTGGCACCAGCGGGTGCTTGGGATAATCCCGCAGGAATGACTCGTAGGCATCCATCGCCGGTTCATAACGCTGCTGCTGATAATACATCCCTCCTATCTGCAGCAAGGCCAGAGGTGCCTCGGACGACTTGCGGTGGGTCGCCACCAGATCGTCCAGCTCCTCCACCGATGTCGCCGCGAAATAAGCCTGCGATGCGGCATCTTTCTTCGACTCGACGTGGCGGTTGTAGAGATTGTACGCGATGACCGACAGCAGCACCACGGTAAGTATCAGCGAAACGCCGTTGCCGTGCTTCTGCCACCAGAGGCGCAAATCTTCCAGTTCTTCGATTGATTCAACCCTGGCATGAGCCAGATTCTTTTTATCCTGTTTTTTATCCGCGGACATACGATAGCCTCTAACAATTAAAATGCGAGCGGTCCGGGAAGTATAACCATACCTTGCCTTGCGTGGCAAATGAGTTTTTTTGCCACCATTTTAACATGGCGCAAAAAGCATCGAGAGGCTAGAATGGTCGGCCTATAAAAAATGGAGTTGAAATGACTACGATGGAAGAACTGATTCCGCTCCTGGCCCAGTTGCGCGAAGGACTGGTAGAGATGCGAGGTTATCTTTGACGTCGATAATCGACGCGAGTTACTGAAGGAACTGGAAGCCCGGGCGGCACAGCCGGATTTCTGGGACAACCAGAATACGGCCCGTGAAACTCTGGATAAAACCAACCAGCACAAGCAGATACTGAAACCGTTCGACGAGGTCGGCCAACTGCTCGACGATGCAGCGGTGATGATCGAACTGGCCGAGCTTGAAGAAGATGCCACGATGCGTGGCGAAGCCGTGAGCGAGGTCTCGCGGCTTTTGAGCGAGGCTGAGAAAGGCTTCAACCGTCTCGAAACCAGCTCGCTGCTCAACGGCCCGATGGACGGCAGCAATGCCTATCTCTCGATCCATGCC
>CAZMGQ010000358.1:0-2855 GCA_964565855.1 uncultured Lentisphaerales bacterium
GGCGTCGGCAACTATGAGGAAGCCATCCGCCACTACGAGGAGGCCCGCAAATTTATCGGTGACCGCCCCAGCAATGCCATTCCTCTCCGCGAAGCCGCTGATGGTATAAAGGAAGCCTACTACCGTCAGTCGATGCTGCTCGAACGTCGTGGCAATCTCGAAGAGGCTCGCTCCGCCGCCGTCCAGGCCCGCCTGCACGGTCACCCCAAGGGTGAGGAACGGGTTCTCAAGATCAATGATCTGATCAATAATCCAGTCCCGCCCCCGCCGCCCAAAGTTGAAAAGCGCTGGAATGAGCTTTCTTATCGCGAAAATCAGAAGAAGATAAACAATTACCTCAACCGGGCGCGCGAATACTATGCCACCGGCGAGTACGACAAATGCCGCGAACAGCTCGAACTGGTCATGCGCGACAATCCCTTCAATACCGAAGCCATCACGATGCTCCAGAAGGTCGGTAACAAGCGCTTCGACGTTGCTGTTGACGAAGCCGAGGCCACCCGGCGCGAAATGATCCACGAAGTCAAGAGCGTCTGGACCCCGCGCAACTATGCCAAGGACCTGACCGATCTCGGTGGCCTTACGGATGATACCCGCCTTGCCACCAACGTCCTGGTAACTTCGGCCGGCGCCAAGATCCAGCGCAAGATGGAAAACATCATTCTGCCGGAAGTCAGCTTCCGCGAAGCCAACCTGACCGATGTCGTCAACTTCCTCTCCGATGCCTCGCGTGAGTATGACGACCCCAGCGTCGATGAGAGCGAACGTGGTATCAACTTCTCGCTCCAGCGTGGTGCCGCCCCCGACCAGTCGGTCGTGGCCCCCAGCGATGACCCCTTCGCACCTGTGACCGATGCCGGCCTCGGCGCCGCCGATGGTGCCCCCCGCATTTCTTTCACGGCCCGCTATGTGCCGCTCAAGGACGTGCTGGACGTTATCATGAACTATGCCCAGATGAAGTACCGCATCCGCGGCAACATCGTCATGATCATGCCCGTGACCGCCCCCGAAGGCGACCTCATCCACACCATGTACAATGTGCTGCCGACCCTGGTCGAACGTCTGGCCCGCTTCCGTGAGGAACGTACAGGCGGTGGCGGCCGCGGCGACCCCTTCGGTATGCAGCAGGCCGAGTTCAGCCAGCAGACCGACTGGAAGGACTTCTTCCGTGGCTTCGGTGTCGATTGGCCCGATGGCTCTTCAGTCCAGCACATGCCCTCGATCGGAAAGCTCGTTGTCAAGAACACTGCCGAAAACCTGGCCGTTCTCGAAACCGTGCTCGGAGTTCTCAACGTGACTCCCAAGCAGGTCGAGATCGAAGCCCGATTCGTCGAAGTCATGCAGAGTGACCTCGAGTCACTCGGTTTCGAATGGCTGCTCGACAGCGACTGGCAGATGCTCGAAAAGAAAGCCGATGCCATGCTGCCTCCCGAAGGCCGCCGTCGTATCGTGGCGCGCAAGGGCAGCCTCACCTCGGGGTTTGATTACCTCAGCGATACCGGCCTGCCGGGCATGGGTGCCGACCGGGTCATGGACAATGGCCTCACCGTCAGCTCCGTCCTGACCAACCCCGAGCTCTCGATGGTCTTGCACGTGCTTTCACGGCGCGAGAATACCGACCTGCTCTCCGCACCCAAGGTTGTCACCAAGAATGGCTCCGAAGCCACCATCAAGGTTGTCACCGAGTATATCTACCCGACCGAGTTTAACGTCGAACAGCCGGAAATCGCCGGTGGTGGCACTGTCAGCCAGAACGTCGTCACCATGCCTGCCGTTGAGCCGGGCGGCTTCGAAACTCGCGAGGTCGGCGTCATCCTGCAGGTCGTACCCGAGGTTACACCGGACGGCCAGATGATCAACCTGACCCTCGCACCGCAGGTCGTCTCCGAGCCCGAGTGGCGCGACTATGGTCCGGTCTATCCCGATGGCACCCGCCTGCCGATGGAACAGCCCTTCTTCCCCGTCCGCTCCATCGCCACCAGCATCCAGATCTACAACGGTGCCACTGTGGTCATGGGCGGCATGATCACCGAAGCCCGCCAGAGCGGCGAACACAAGACGCCCCTCCTGGGAGATATCCCGCTGCTGGGCCGCCTCTTCCGTTACAAGTACGAGCATAGCGAAAAGCGCAACCTGCTCATTTTCGTGACTGCCAAGCTGGTCGATCCGGCTGGCCGCATCGTCCGCGACCGTACGGATATCCCGATGCTGCCGATGGTTTCCGAAGCCATGCCCTGAGGCGGCGCCGTACAACTGATTCCCCTGACTTCGACGGGTCGCCAAACCCGCCCGTCGAAGTTTATGCTAGCCAAACAACATGAAATCGGATAGTATTCACACCGATTTCGCAGTCGGAGAAGTTTCTGCGACTTGTCAACCACAAGGCGCTTCCTTGGTTAATCGCTCCGTGCCGACTGTCGCCATTACAGGTGGCGCCGGTTGTGGCAAATCAACCTTGGGCAGGCTGTTGGCAGCCGCTGGTGCTGAGGTTATCGATAGCGACGATATCGTCCACCAGTTGCAACAGCCCGGTGGAGCCCTCAGTCGGGCCATTGCTAAAGCATTCGGCAGGACTTACCTCGATTCCAGCGGCGCCGTCAACCGCAGCAAACTTGCCGATCTGGTATTTGCTGACCGCCAGAGCCTCACAGTTCTCAACGAAATCTCTCACCCCCTGATCCGCCGGCAGCTCGCCGACTGGTGCCGACAGCCTACCCCAGGGTGGGCCAAAGTAGCACTGATACCACTCCTTTTCGAGGTTGGCTGGGAGGCGGACTGGGATTACACCGTAACCGTGGCTTGTCAAGCCGAACAGCAATTCGCGCGATTGCAGTCGCGCGGTTGGAGCAATAGCG
>CAZMGQ010000359.1:0-2854 GCA_964565855.1 uncultured Lentisphaerales bacterium
CACGACCGTCGCGGATGGCAAGCGAATCGATCGCACCGCCGGTGGCCCGCATACCCTGAGAGATACGCGCTCCCTCGAAAGCAGGTCCGGCGGCGGTCGAGGTACAGAGCATACGGCCATCGGGCATGGCCAGTACCAGTTCGCCGTTAGTGCCAATATCGACCAGCAACGTCGGCTGACTGACCCGGTCGAGACCGGCCGCCAGAATGCCCGCGACGGTGTCACCTCCGACAAAGCCACCGATCTGGGGAAAGATGTAGATACGGCCATGTTGGTGGGTCTTGAGCCCGAGATCACGAGCGGCGAGCTGCAGCGGTGCCCCGAAAGTGGGGGTGAAGGGCAGCTCGCCCAGAGCGAAGGGATCGATCCCGCAAACCAGTTGCTGCATGGCCGTGTTGCCGGCGAGGGTGATGTCGAAAATCCGTTCCGGGGTTATGTCACATTTTTGACAGAGCTGATCGATGATCGAGTTGAGAGCACTGGCAGCGGCGGCCTGCATCTGCTGGCGTGAGGACTGGTCTTCGCGGGCCCGCTCGATACGGGCCAGGACATCGTCGCCGAAGGGGATCTGGCCATTGAGGGCAGAGGCCACTCCCAGCTCCATGCCGGTGGTAAGATCGTAAAGCGTGCCGACAACCGTAGTGGTACCGAGATCGTAGGCGACTCCCAGCGGGGGACCATCTTCCTGCGGGGAAACGGCAAACACGTCGGACCCATCGTGAAAAACGGTGACTTTCCAGTCGGCATCGCGCAGGGTGCGTGGCAGTTCCTGCAAGATGGAGAGCGGAAAGCGCAAAGGCAAATCGAGCGACCGTTCGATACGGCCCACATCAGCCATGTCGTCTTCGCGGGTTGGCAGGGTGAGGGTGAGCTGATCGGAACGGACCAGGGGTGCCAGATGAAACTCCTGCTTGCCGTTGGTCGAGAGCAGAATCCGCTGGCCGGCCGCATCGACCGCGTCCGCTGGCACATCAACCACCATCGTATCCGTAACACGTGTCTGACAGGCCAGGCGCCAACCATCTTCCCAGTCGGCAGGGGAGATGGTCTCAGGACGTACGGCGGCAGAATCAGCCAACCCCTTTGTGATGCGGACACGACATTTGCCGCAGGTGCCCTTGCCGCCGCAGGGAGTCCGCAGTTGCAGACCGGCACTGAAGGCAGCATCGCTCAGCCGCGTCTCGGCGGGAACAGTGGTGGTTCGGCCCGAGGGGGCAAAAGTAACTCGATAACTGGTGCTCATGGTGTCATTTCCGGTGGGCTGACGAGACTCGACTCAGCAGGCCTGTCCTTAATCAGAAGCTTGGTGACCCAACTGGCGTGCGACATGACGCCCGCATGCAGCAGAAAGCAGAGGGCAGTCACCGCAACTCCGGCAATCAGCACTCCGATACAGTTGGCAACGAAAAACTTGCGACGGTTGAGCCCGAGCAGATAAGACCCGAAGGCTCCCGTATAGACACCCGTGCCCGGCAGCGGCACACCGATAAAGACCGCCACCCCCATCTCGCCATATTTTTCAACATAGGGACGCAGCTTTTCCTGTGTCCGATCCAATATCGGCCAGATGTGACGCTCGAACCAGCCCCAGCGACGCAAGATCGTAAAGACCGGCCCCATCAGGGCATACACCAGCACCCCGAGGATGATGTTGGTTACAATACAGACCAGTGTCACCAGCCAGAATGGTGCCAGAGGCTGACCCGCATTGCCGAAAAAACCAAAGGGAATCGAGGCTCGCAATTCCAGCGTAGGAATAAAGGTGATGACGACCATCCAGAAAATTGTCTTGAACATGGCTCTCTATTGATCCTGTGATATTATGGCGTGTCCTGCCGGACACCTTGCTGTGCTGCAAAAAACTTGGGGCAAGCATAGCGCAATCGGCCTTGCTTGTCATCTACTGTTGATACTCTCACGACCTGCATAATGTAGTTCACTGTTTGCCAGGATCAACAGAATACTGCTATACCCTTGATTTAAGTCGATTTTTGGCCTAGACTTTTCATCATTTGGTAGATTATCACGCTACACGTAACGGCAACAATCACTGGGGTTCATCATGAAGTGCATGTTCCATGTCCACACTGTTTATTCAGGCGATGGCCGCATTACACTACCGGAACTTGCCCGACGCTCCCGGTCTGCCGGTATCGAATGTCTCTTTATTACTGACCACAACACCATTGAGGGAGCACTTCGTTTTCGCGAACGATTTCCGGAGTTTCTGACCGTCGTCGGTGCGGAAATCATGACCACCACCGGCGAGGTCATCGGGCTCTTTCTCAAAGAAAATATCGCCCCGGGGCAGAGTCTCGAACAGACGATGGCCGCCATCCGGGCTCAGGGGGGCATTGTCGCCCTGCCCCACCCCTACGATGCCTGGCGGCCTTCTTCGCTCAAACCGGAGGTCTATGAAGCCGCCTTCTCCCGCACGGATGCGGTGGAGGTGTTCAACTGCCGCACCTTTTCAGCACGGCACGACCGGCGGGCATCACGCGAGTGCGCACGCCATGGCAAGCTTGCCCTCTACGGTGCCGATGCCCATTTTCCCGAGGAAATCGGACGGGCCACGTTCGAACTGCCCGAGGCACCCACACCGCAGAACTTTCCCTGGAAGCTGAGCAATGTCCGCACAAGACGTGACTCGTATTTCTACCGTGGCTGCCTGCGTATCAAAAGTATCTGGGGCAAATACTCGCCGCTGAACTTGCCCGAACGCATATTCACCACCCTGCAGCGACGAGTTTTTCTGAGCACCGGCGGCTCCTTTTACACGCTGGCCGAGGTTGAACGTCTGGCTGCGGAACTCGCCGCAAAAGTCGAAGAATCCGGCTACCGCCCCGAGCTCGTC
>CAZMGQ010000360.1:0-2851 GCA_964565855.1 uncultured Lentisphaerales bacterium
AGGCTTCGGTACCGTACCTTTCCCAGAGGTCGGCCCGTTCCCAACGGTTTGTCGCCCGGGCCTCCGACCAGCGCAGATAGGCTAGCCCGGAGCTGGGCCTCTCATGGTTGAGTCGCTCGACTGCCAGCTCCAGCGCAAACTGCATTGCCCGTACCCGGGCCGGCGTCTGCGGCTCCTCCCGCTCCGAGGCGAAAGGCCGTCCGGCACCATACCGCAGGGCAGAGTCGAGATAGTTCAGAGCCTGCCGGTCGGTCTCCTGCATGAAGGCCGTATAAACCGCAAGAAAACTGGCCTCGACTTGTATGGCCGGGATATTGTGGTAACGTGCCGCCAGCCGGAAGGATCGGGTGGCAACAGGATAGTCCTCCTGCGACATCGCCAGATGCCCCAATGCCAGCAGCGGCCCGGAACGGCGACGCTGTTCCGCGACTGCCTTCTCCAGAATGGCCCGGGCTTCGTCCGGCCGTCCCAGTTCGACTGCCAGCCTGACAGCCATGTTGCGCAGCTCGTCCTCACCGGGATCAGCCGCAGCGGCGGCCAGATACGAATCGAGTGCGCCCTCATTATCGGGCGGAACGGACAGCTCAGACAACAGGCCCTGGGAAAAATGTGCCAGAGCCTGTGCCTGTGCCGCCTCGCGATGGGACAACTCGTGGCCGACCGGCTGCCCCCTGTAAGACGAGCAGCCTGCGGCAAAGAAGAGCGCCCCGGCGACCAATATGGCCGCAATCCTGTCGGCGCCCATGGTGTTACCGCCTACTTGTTCTTGTGGCGGTTGCGCTTGATGCGTTTGCGATGTTTGTGTTTCGACATCTTGGCGCGACGCTTTTTCTTGATTGAGCCCACGAGCTGGTTCTCCTGAATGGTTTAATAAATCTGTGACAACTGTTTGTGTTTTCAGCCGCCAGTCTACATGACAACTTTGTTGATTGGCAACTCAATGATTCCACTGGCCCCGGCGGCCCGCAGCCTGGGAATCAGGTCACGCACAACCGCTTCCTCGACCACGCTTTCGATTGCGCACCAGCCGCCGTTGCCCAGCGAACTGACAGTCGGAGCATGCAGCGCCGGCAAAAGCGCGGCGACTTCCTTGGCGTTTTCGGCACTCGCATTCATCTTCAGCAGAACGCGTGTCTCGGCCAGCAACGCGGCCTCGAGCAACATCGCCACCTGTTCGATCTTGCGACGCTTGGCCGGGTCCTCCCAGGCATCGCGGTTGGCGATCAGGCGTGTGGTCGATTCGAGCACTACATCGACAATACGCAGGTTGTTGGCCCGCAGCGAGGAGCCGGTTTCAGTCAGATCCACGATTGCGTCGACCAGATCCGGTGCCTTGACCTCGGTAGCGCCCCAGGAAAACTCGACTTTGGCTTCCACGCCGTGCTTTGCCAGATAACGTTTGGTCATGCCGACTGCCTCGGTGGCAATCCGCTTGCCAGCCAGATCTTTCACAGACTGGATATCGGATTTCTCCGGCACCGCCAGAACCCAGCGTACCGGACGCAGGCCCTGCTTGCCGTAAATCAGCTCGGCCACTTCGACCACATCAGAACCGTTTTCGCAAATCCAGTCGTAACCGGTAATACCGGCATCCAGCACGCCCAACTCAACGTAGCGGCTGATTTCCTGCGCACGGATCAGACGCCCCTGCAGCTCGGGATCATCGATCACCGGCTGATAGGAGCGCGAGCTGACGTGAACGGAGTAACCGGCCTTTTTCAGCATCAAAAAGGTCGCATCCTGCAGGCTGCCTTTGGGAAGGCCCAATACTAAAAGGGGATTTTTCATATTGATCTAAACTCTTTTTTTGCAAAAGCAAGGTGCACAAGCTTAGTAGATTAGAGCAGCCACGTCCAGCATTGTCTTTTTTCCTAAACCGCGGAAGATTTTGCTCTCCTATGCGCAACCCCTCCATGAAATGTTCACCCGATGGTTGATATTTAAAAATGGAGGGCGAATGTCCCCATGAGTCGTATGTGCAAGGGAAAGTGCATGTTTCAGAAAACTAAGGCGGCAAATCTCGCAGTTTTGGATCTTGACTGTTGAGCATAAATATGGCAGCAATTCTCGCGTGGCAAATGGAGACTTTGTATGAAAAATGTGATAGTGGCCCTGGCTCTGGCTTTCATCTACCACATTGCCATCAGCAATAATGTCCTCATAATCCTTATTGCGGAATTCATGGCATCTTTATGCCAAAACCTTATGATTGAATTTGTCCCAAAGGAAGATTCGCAAATACAGGTACTGCTAGCATCGCGGAAAGATATTTTTGCCGACTATACTCTGGACAATTTCATTAACGCATTCAGCAAGTACTTTTCCAGCCGGGAAAGTGTCGATGTAAAAGGACAGCACGAACTTTGTTTCTTATACGGAAGGTAGTCTGATGCTCAAACAATCACTTATGTGGGCGAGTGGCGCCATTGTTACCTTTATCGCTGTAGTTTTTGCTTTCAGAAGAGTTAGGCGATCTAAAGTTAAGAAAAACACGATAATCTCGTTGTTGGATAACTATATTGCGGCAACAGCATTGCCGCTAACTATTTTTGTCGCTCTCCCGTTGCTTGTATTCGTGTTAAACCGGCATGCAGTCGATTTTTCTGTCGCAGTTTTGCTCCAGGGCTCTCTGCTATTATTTGCCATAACTGCTCTCCCGGTTGTTCTTTTGTCTTTTGTCCCCAAACTCGGTCCTCTGGTTATTAACTTTTGTCGCTGGGGGACAGTGACTTTGTCAATATTAATGTTTTTTCCCAACAAGACTGGAGAATTAGCGGGCTTCAGCGATTTTTATGCTTTGCAATACTCCAGCCTAACTGCCGTAAAAATATGATTAATAGGCGGTGCATGT
>CAZMGQ010000361.1:0-2849 GCA_964565855.1 uncultured Lentisphaerales bacterium
CGCCTCTCAGCGGCGGGCGAACAGCGCCCAGAAGGGCGGAATCAGCGAGGCGGCGCGCCCGGCCTTGACGATGTCGGGCACGATGAACGGCACGACGCCGAACTGCCATTCCTGCTCGGTGCCGATCAGATAAAACCCGAGAGGCCATGCGGTTCGCCTTGAAGCCGATGCAATCAATGATTAATATGCAATCATCGATGTACGAGGTGCCCATGGCCAGCATGACGATCAGAAATCTAGATGAGCAGTTGAAGAATCGTCTGCGCATGCGCGCGGCGTCGCGCGGCCGCTCTATGGAAGACGAAGCGAGAGATATTCTCCGCGCAGCGCTTGCGACTGAGCCCCGACCGCAACAGGGGAACCTGGCGGCGCGGATTCGCAGTCGGATGGCCGTGTTCGGAGGCATAGAGCTGGAGATTCCGGCGCGCGAGCCCATTCGTGATCCGGCCGATCTCGGCCAATGATCGTCCTCGACACCAACGTCATTTCCGAGCTTTTTCTGCTCCGGCCTAGCAGCGCCGTCGAATCCTGGGTAGCCGACCAGCCGACCGCATCGCTTTTCACGACCACAGTGACCGAGGCGGAGATTCTCTATGGAGTGCGTCTGTTGCCCGATGGAAAGCGCAGGCGCGATCTTCTGGCTGCGATTGAACCGATCTTCTGGGAGGATTTCGCGGGTCGCGTGCTGCCCTTCGATCGCGAGGCGGCAGATGCCTATGCCACACTTGCCGTAGAACGCCGGCAAAGTGGCCGCCCCATCAGTCAGTTCGATGCGCAGATTGCTGGGATCGCCTTGTCTCGGGGTGCAGCTGTTGCAACGCGTAACGTTGCCGATTTCGAGGGGATCGGGCTGACGATCATCGATCCGTGGACCTATGGAGGGTGAGCCGAAGCGCACCTGATGCGAAACCCTGCAACCTGCATGACACTTATTTTCGCTGGCCGCTCCGTTGCTCCTCGGCGGCGACCAAATCCCGCAAAACGGCTAGGTCCATTGCTACGGTAGGAGAGAGGCGAGCTACTTCCGCTGCCACCTTGACCCAATGAAAAAACTCCTCCCGATCGCCTCCGAGGCGACTACGAGCCGCACGGCGCTGTGCCTCGTAATAGGCCCCGGCGTCCTCAGCGGCGAGGAGATATAGCGCGTCTTCTCGCCAGCGATTGCGACGGGCGCGTCGCTGGCGCCTCCAGCGTTTAATCGCCTCCAGCATTTCCTCTCAATGCCTCCAATGCGTCGGGGGCGGCGGGCCGAATAGGCGAAGACCCGCTAGCTTCAGCTGCGCCAAGAGTCGCCCCTTTTGAGACGCCCCGGTCACGCATTGTAATCGCTCTTGGAGATCATGTAAGTGGAGATTGGAGAATGGGAAAATCGGCTGAGGTACCAAGGTGAACGAAACCACCGTCAATGACACCGACAGGCTTATTCAACTGACCACCGATATCGTGTCGGCGTATGTTTCGAACAATCCTGTTCGTGTCGGGGACCTTCCCCAGCTCATCGCCGATATACATCACGTCCTGCAGCAGCAAATCGCCCCAGCAGTGTTGAAATCGGACAACCCCCAGAAACCGGCTGTTCCGATCAGGAAGTCGGTCAACCCCGATTACATTATCTGCCTCGAGGACGGGAAAAAGTTCAAATCACTGAAGCGGCATCTTGCAACCAGTCACGGCCTCACACCGAGCGAATATCGTGAGAAATGGGGTCTCCCAGCAGACTACCCTATGGTTGCCCCAGCCTATTCGTCGGCGCGCTCGGCCTTGGCGAAGGCCACAGGCCTCGGGCGCAAAACCAAAACTGATGAACCAGCGCCCGCAGCACCTGCGAGACGAAAAAAACTCGGTCTAAAATTCTCCTGACAGCGAAAGACCAGCACATTCTATGAGATAGGGTGACTTCGGGACAACGCCTGCGTACGAAAAGAACTCGCTATCGAAAATGGGAGAATCCGTTTTCGAGGTGCAACGATCTACTCAATTTCGAGGCGATGAACCATGCTGGCTGATTTCCCTATCACGGTCCTCTATGCTCAGGTGGTGGTTCACACGGAGGACCGTGCCGCCTACGGTCTTCTATGGACCGACGATCACGTCAGCCAAGGGTTCGCCTGGTCACCAGGATATGTGAGTTTCGGTGTGCCCGACCATGACGGTGAGGTTTTGGTAGGCGTGGAGATGGGGGAGGGCGACAACTTCCACTCTGAGGCCCTTTGGGCGGTCCAAGTGCCTTTCTCCGTAAAGGGGCCTGTGCAGATTGGCACCCTCTTCGACACTCAAAGCGTCAATGTGCCCGAGGGAAGCTACAATCTCATTTATCAGGGATTAGTCGGAACCGATGATTATTCATACATCCTGCGTCTGAGCTTTTCGTAGAGCAACGCTCCGCAATTTCGTATCCTGAAGAAGGGCGGAGAGATCACCACAGATATAGTCCTGCGCCGCGATGCCGACCCGGCGCAGTAGGGGGCCGCGGATGATGCGGTATTGCATAGCTTTGCGCATTGGTCACAACGCGCTACTAGGTCTCCCAGTGGGCAAGCATATTTTGGGTGCTGTTCAACTTCGTTAGCGAAAATCGCGTGTCTTCACTTTGATTCCATCTGGGCGGTCGTAGTCATCGGCCAGGTTCGCTGGCCTGGTCAGACCCCGCGGATCAGGTGCCGGCGAAAAGTGCTGGAGCTCGTAGCCGCGACCATGTGACAGCGGAAATTGCACTTCACGTGCGCCGACGCTGGCCAGTTCCGCCGAAAGGTCGAACAGTTCATGGGCGACAACGTGGACGACATCACCCTCTCGCTGCACCCTGCCCTTTACTCCGATCATCCCCGAGCCAAGCACGATACGGCGAT
>CAZMGQ010000362.1:0-2832 GCA_964565855.1 uncultured Lentisphaerales bacterium
CTTTATCAGCAACATCTCGCCCAACTGCCCCCGGCGCGGCAGGTTGTTTCGGCCAACTTTTACGAAAATCGTTTTTTCGGCGGCTACTACTCCATCCCGCAAGGGGGCCGGATTGTCTCACCCTGCGCCTGGGAGGAGGGTGAAGCTGCCAGTGTGAAGGGACTGCAAGCTATGTGGCAGCTCCTGCCCGAGGCGGTCGCCTTCGTGCCCGATGCCGACCGGGCCGCCGAATTCCGCCGCGCAGTTCCGTCGCTGCTGCAGAACGGCTACACCTACCGTTGGTCGGCCATGTTGCCGCTGACTCAGCGTCTGGGGCTCTATCCCGAGCCGGGAGTGCGTTTCGACAGCGGAATCGGGCTCTATTATGCCAAGCGGGACGATCTGGCAGAGCAGGTTGCCGCCAGTGGCAGAGCCATGGTTTCGCCGGAGCCCGGCTGGCAGCTCGTACAGTACCGGGTGCCGCCGCAGGGCGAGATGCAGTTTGCTCTGCTGTCTCCTGTCGCAAAGGACAGTGTCCCCGCACTGGCACTGTCTATTCCCCCCGCAACTGCTGAGTCAGAGTCGGATCGAACCTGGACGCTGCGTCTCGAAGTAATGACTCCGGCAGACGCCACATTGCGGCTCGCTGTCAACGGCGAATCAGCGTCAGTTGGCGAAGTGCAGCTCGAGGCCCTACAGGCAGCTAGTCTCTATCTGCCGACTGGACAGCAGTTCAAAGGCCTGCCTGATCCGGCACACCTGCTGGAGCGTGGTATGTACTTTGTGGTTGATGCCCGACCAGCGACACTGCACATCCCGCTCGGAAAGCTGCCCCCCGGCTGGTCAACCGTCAGTCTCGAGATGAAATCACCATCCCCCTGGCTACTCCTCAACCACAGTCTGGACCCATGAAAGCCTTGTCCGGCATGGACTATTAAGGCTAGGCTGTCCTGCACGAGAATCATTTAGCAAGAGAGGCTGCAAATGTCCGGCAATCATCACTTCCGCCTGATCGTGTCCTGTCTCGTCATCGCTGCTATCGGCAGTTGGCAGGGCAGGGCCGAAAAACCCGCCCGTAGCAGTTCCACACCCGAAACGGAGTTGTTGAACTCGCTCTGGGATGCCGGCAAGGCCGCCGGCAACAAGGACGACTGGTATCGCAACTGCGACAATGCTCATGCCTCGATCCGCGAAGCCGACTACCCGCAGCTCAATATTCACGAACGTGGCAACGGTTTCAGCCTCGACCTCATTTCTCCGCCCCGCACCATCATCGGCAACGCTTCGTTGGGACACAACGGCATGTGGGGCATGACACGCTTTGTCGGCATGACGGCACCGGGTGCCGAAGCCCTCCACAAACAGTACCGCAACAATCAGCACTACTTTTATCCTGCCGTACGGGATGTGCAGGCCGGCAAGCGCGACCTGGGCTTCGCGATGTATCCCTATGCTTCGCAATCGGTCGGAAAGTCCGGCAGCGAAATGGATGAGGTGCGCAAGTTTTTCCATACGCTGGCGGCCTTCAAGCCGGCAGTCAAAGAGAGTCTCGTCAGTCACAATCTCCTGATCCCGACGCTGCAGATGATCTGGCGCCGCACCCGTGTCGAGAGCGATGCCGTTTATCTGACTGGTGAGGCACATCCCACGGCTTTCGACGACGTCAAAAACAACGTCGCCATGATCGAAATGGCCAATGCGATCAATACCGACAACATTCCGCCTGTGATTCAGCTCAAGGTACTGCACGAAACCTTCGGTCCGGCACACCCGCTCCGCTACAACGAGCCCAACCGCAGCGAACAGCGTTTTACCACACCCGCCGCCATTTCACGCATCCACTATGGCATCGAATACACCAAACGTATCGTGATCGATGCCGGTGAGAGTTTCGACGTCAACAAACGTCCCCTGAACTGGCACTTTGCAGTCCTGCGCGGAGCACCGGACAGCGTCCGCATCAAGCCTCTCAACAGTCAGGGATCGGTTGTCGAGATCGAGTTCGATTATCAGACAGAACGGCACATCGACGGCACGGAGCGCCCCTCGAGCCTCGCCATCGTCGGTGCTTTTGTCCACAACGGTGCCTATTACTCGGCTCCGGGGTTCATCACGTCATTTTCACTCTGGAACGAAGAACGTACCTACGATGAACAGAAGCTCCTGCGTGAAACCAAGTACACCAGCCGCGGCATCAACAACGAAGTCAACCCCGCTTTTTCCATCTCACTTCCAAAATCCTGGGACAGGGATGTTTACAGCTACGACCTCAATGGACGGATGGCCGGCTGGATGCGTCAGGCCGGCAGCAAGTACTCGTTCTTCACAGCCGACAACCTGCTCATCCGCGAACGCGATCCCGAAGGGCGGCCCGCTTCGGTCAGCATCACCAAGTACGACCTCGAAGGCAAAAAACTGGTCTCCAAGGGAGCCTTTGCCGATGACGACTGGCACAGCCGCCTCGACTACCAGTTTGTCAGCCGTACCACGGAAAAAGACACCCCGTTGACGGTTGACCTCAAGGCCCCGACCAGCAACCTCAGCGTTCTGGACACACCCCTGCGCGGCGTTGTGGGTGTCGCTCCCGTCAAAGATGGCAACGGCCCCTTCTTCCTCTATGCCCCGCACAAGGGCTTTACCGGTATCGACACTTTTTCGCTGGTACAGTTCGATGACAACACCCGCACCGGACATGTTTTCCGTGTCCGGGTCGCTGTCGGTCCGGCCGACACTGTGCCGCCACTGCCTGTCTCAGGGGTCAAAGTCACCGGTCTGGCCGGCGATCGTGCTCTTATTTCGTGGGCGTCCACGTTAGACACCTTCAAGGTCGTCAGCTACGGGGTGTATCGTGAC
>CAZMGQ010000363.1:0-2824 GCA_964565855.1 uncultured Lentisphaerales bacterium
AGATTCTGCGCTGGGTCCTCGCCAACCGCTGGAAGTTCATGCTGGTGCCGGGTCTGACGCTGCTGCTGGGCCTGCTGGCCTGGCGCGGTACAGAACGGACGCTCGGCTTTGTGGCCCGTGGCGCAGAGCGGGTCGGCTGGGCCGGTTTTGCCGAGTCGCGCTTCTGGCAGAAGTCACTCAAACTCTTCCCGGGAATGGGACAGGAGTTCATGCCGAGTCTGGATGAGGGTTCTTTCCTGCTGATGCCGACAACCATGCCCCACACCGGTGTCGAACAGAACATTGAATACATCCGCCTGGTGGACCAGCGGATTCAGAACATCCCCGAAGTCGAGCTGACGGTCGGCAAGTGGGGACGGGTCAACTCGGCACTCGATCCGGCTCCGACCCAGATGTTTGAAAACACGATCAACTATAAGCCGGAGTATATCCTGGATGCGGACGGCCGACGCGAACGTTTCAAAGTCAATCGTGACGGTGCCTTCGAGTTGCGCGACGGAACCACCTACGATCCGGCAGACGGCTTCAAGGCCCTCACAGCGGATGAGTTGATCCCCGACAAGCGGGGCAACTATTTCCGCCAGTGGCGGCCGGAGATCCAAACGCCGGACGACATCTGGCAACAGATTGTCAACGTTTCGCACCTGCCGGGCATGACCTCGGCACCCAAGCTGCAACCGATCGAGACGCGCCTCGTCATGCTGGCGACAGGTATGCGGGCTCCCATGGGACTCAAGGTGGCTGGGCCCGATCTCGAATCGATCGAAGAGGCCGGTCGCGAGCTTGAACGTGCCCTCAAGGATATCCCCGCCATCATCCCGGCAACCGTCTTTTACGATCGTGCGGTGGGTGCCCCCTATATTGAGATCCATCTCGACCGGCGCCAGATGGCCCGCCACGGCATCACGGTCGAAAGCCTGCAGGATGTGATCGGGGCCGCCGTGGGTGGCATGGCCCTGACTACTACCGTCGAGGGACGCGAACGGTTCCCGGTGCGACTACGCTACCCGCGCGAAATGCGCGATGACCCGGAAGCTCTGGGTCGGATCATTATCCCCACCGGTACCGGCACCCAGATTCCCCTGAGCGAAGTGGCCGAAATCCGCTATGCCCAGGGAGCCCAGATGATCATGAGCGAAAACACCTTCCTGATCGGCTATGTGATTTTCGACAAGGTGGCCGAACTGGCGGAGGTCGATGCGGTGCGGCAGGCACAGAGTCATCTGGAAAAGAAGATCGCCGCCGGCGAACTCAAACTCCCGAAGGGTGTCACCTTCACCTTTGCCGGGAGCTACGAGCAGCAGATTCATGCCACACGGCGCCTGATGGTGGTCATACCGATCAGCCTGCTCACGATTTTGCTGATCCTCTACTTCCAGTTCCGCACCGTGACAGCCTCGCTGATCCACTTTTCGGGTGTCTTTGTTGCTTTTGCCGGCGGCTTCATCATGCTGTGGCTTTACAGTCAGCCCTGGTTCATGAATTTCGCGGTTGCCGGAACGAACATGCGCGATCTCTTCCAGATG
The DNA here is from genome assembly GCA_964565855.1 of uncultured Lentisphaerales bacterium. Taxonomy (GTDB): domain Bacteria; phylum Verrucomicrobiota; class Kiritimatiellia; order RFP12; family JAZUKQ01; genus CAZMGQ01. The sequence continues at coordinate 1,527 of CAZMGQ010000363.1, forward strand.
CACGATATCAACCTCAGCATCGCAGTCTGGGTCGGCTTCATCGCCCTCTTCGGACTCGCAACCAACGATGGTGTCCTGATGGGCACCTACATCCACGACACCTTTCTTGCCCGTGATCCCCGGACCAGGGATGAAATCCGCGAGGCGGTGGTCTATGCCGGACTCAAGCGGGTGCGCCCGGCTGTCATGACCACGGCCACGACGCTGATCGCGCTGCTGCCAGTGCTGACTTCGACCGGCAAAGGAGCGGAGATCATGGTGCCGATGGCAATTCCGACCTTCGGCGGTATGTTGATCCAGACGATGACGATGTTTGTGGTGCCAGTCTTCCAGTGCTGGTGGCGGGAGGAATGATCGATGAAGAAGGTGACTAAAATATCTAGTTTGCATGGAGGCCGCTTGCGCTGGCTGCTGATGGTCTGGCTGTTGCCGGCTGTCATGGCCGGGGCAACGCCACAACTGCATCAGTATATCAGCCTCGCACTGACAGAGAGTCCGCGGGCCGTTGCAGCCCGGCAGCTATATGCCGCCCAGCTCGAACGGGTGCCACAGGCGGGCGCAATGGCAGACCCGGAGTTCAGTGCGGAGTTTTTCACCCCCAAGATGGATATTGTGGGCGGAAAGTCGATCGCCAACTTCGGCGTCATGCAAACCCTGCCCTGGCCGGGAGCGCGACGTGCCGCAACCACAGCGGCCCGGCTCCAGACGCAGGTGGAGTATGAGCGTTATCTGGCGACGCTGGACGAAATCGTGCTGGAGGTCGCCACCCGGTGGTACATGCTTCAGAAGCTCTCCCGCCAACTGGACAACAATATCGAGCACCAGACCTACCTCAAACAGCTCGAACAACTGGCTGTCAACCGCCAGGCTGTCACACCGGCCGAACATGGCGGTGGCGGGGTGGCTATGGCGGATGTTTTGCGGGCACAGCTCGAGCTGGCCGGGATCGCCAACAACATCGCCAATCTCGAAGCTCGTATCGGGGTGGAAAAAACGGCTTTCAACTTCCTGCTGGGACGTCAGGAGGATCAGGCCGTCGAAGTTGACAAGTCGATCGTCAAGCGTCAGCCGGTATTGTCGCTGGCCGAGTTGCGCAGGGCTGCCACTTTCAACAACCCGGAGCTGCAGATTCTCCAGCGCGAGATCGAAACCCTGACAGCCGAAGCCACACGGGATCGCAAAAACAGCTACCCCACGATCAGCCTGGGGGTCCAGTATATGCTGATCGGCAAGACCAGCCACGAAATGCTGGGCATGGGCAGCATGAACGGGCGCGATATGGTGATGCCGATGGTGTC
>CAZMGQ010000364.1:0-2815 GCA_964565855.1 uncultured Lentisphaerales bacterium
TCAGGACCGAAGGCAACCGGTCAATCTGTTCGGCGCATTGGGTCAGACGGCGCCCGTCGATCTTGACATTGACGATGGCCAGGAAAGCCTCCGGCTGACACTCGAGGTTTGTCTGGGCAGCGATCCTGATCAGACCGCCGTCGATCAAACGCTTCAGGCGTTGACGCACATTTCCTTCCGAAATGTTGAGACGCCGCGCCAGTTCACGGTTGGAAATACGGCCATCTTCACCCAGATGTTGCGCAATCAGGATGTCAACACTGTCAAAAGTACGCTTCTTGTTCATAAAAACCTAATTTATTACGCAAACAGATAAAAAGCAAGCTGATAATGCAAAGATGAAACTGTTTTGCACAGTTCTTGACGTGCGGTCTCTCTTTAAGGTATTGTTCTCGTTCGGCCATCAAGGCGCATGGTCTTGAAGTGGGCATGCCCACTTTTTTGTTTTTTGACACTTTAGAGCGTGAAAGGGCGGATTAATGAACAACGAGTTGCTATCGGTGCTAAGCTACCTGGAACGGGAACGCGGCATCCAGCGCGAGACGTTGATTGAGGCAATTGAATTTGCTCTCCAGTCCGCTGCCAAAAAAAGCATGGGTACCTCGCGCGATGTCCGTGTAGTAGTGGACCCGCAGACCTGTAAAATAACTACGTATCAGACTTTAATTGTATCCGACGATGTCCGGGGCATAGACTTTATCAGCGTCAAAAAGGCCCGCGAAATCAAACCCGATGCCCAGCCCGGCGATGCACTGGAGATCAAGACCCAGCCCAAAGACTTCGGACGTATCGCAGCCCAGGCCGCCAAACAGGCCGTGACGCAGAAAATCCGTCAGGCCGAACGTGACATCGTTTTCGACGAATACAAAGACCGCGTAGGCGATATCATTACCGGCGCTGTCCGCAACTTCATGCGGGGCGACTATTATATCGATCTCGGCCGGGCCGAAGCCATCATGCCGCAGAAGGAACGTGTTCCGGGCGAGGATTTTCAGGTCGGAGAACGTATCCGGGCTTACCTGCTGCGTGTGCAGAACCAGAGCATAGGTCCGGGCGTCGTACTTTCACGTGCCGCACCGGAATTTGTCAAATCCCTCTTCTGCCTTGAAGTCGCCGAGATTGCCGATGGCATTGTCGAGGTGATGGGTGTCGCACGTGATCCCGGCAACCGTACCAAGATTGCCGTCCGTACCATGGACGAGAAGGTCGATCCCGTCGGTGCCTGTGTCGGCATCCGCGGCTCGCGGGTCAAGAATATCGTACGTGAGCTGAATGGCGAAAAGATCGACATTGTCCGCTGGCATGAGGATGTCCGTAACTTTGCTACCGAAGCTCTGCAACCGGCCCGTCTGGTGGATATCTGGATCGATGAAAAGCATGACCGCACACTGCGTGTCCTCGTCGATCCCGACCAGTATTCACTGGCCATCGGTCGGCGCGGCCAGAATGCACGTCTGACCTCGCAACTGACCGGTTATCGGATCGATATTCAGAAAACAGAAGTCGAAGCCACCTTCGAAGAGAAAGTTGCCCAGGCGATTCAGTCGCTGGCAAATATCGAAGGTATCGGCGAGGAATGTGCGGAAAAACTTGTCGAGAAGGGTTTCTTGACTGTCGAGGGTATCCTGGCACTGATGCCCGATGAGTTTCGCGAAGCAGCCGGCCTGGAGGCCGAAGAGGCCGAACGCGTCTGGAACGCTGCGGCCAATGCCATGCCCGGAGAGGATGACACCGAAGGATGAGAATTGTTGAATTAGCCCAAGAGCTTAAAACGACCCCGCGCGACCTGTTGAAACAGGCAGTCGGCCTGGGGGTCGAAGCTTACTCGATCCTGTCGTCCCTCGAAGAAGAGGATATCGACACCATCAAGAACGGCTATCAGCGCCGGGCTTCGGTGGAGATTGCCGACGAGGAGGCCAGGCTGCGCGAGGCTGCCGAAGCCAAGACCGCCCGAGCTGCCGCCAAACTGACTGCCAACCGCGTGAGCGAAGCGGCAGCACTGCAGGCTGCCATCGACCGGGCCCGTGAAATTGAGGCCAAAATCAAGGGGGCTCAGGCTGAAGCCGAAGAAAAAGCAACTGAGGCAAAAGCTGTCGCACCTGCCGCCGAGGCCGCACCGGCCGCTCCTGAGGCCGCACCCGTGGCCGTCGAACCGGCCGCCACCGAGGCTCCTGCCGCAACTCCGGCTGAAGAAGAAGCTCCCATCGCCAAGCCTGCAGCTAAGCCGGTTGTCAAACCCGCAGCATCCGCGCCGAAAAGAGTTCCCAAGCCGTTCCATACGGCCGAAGATGATGACGATGATCTCAACATCCGTGCTCCGGGTGTCAGGCGTGATGCACATGGTGGCACTGTCCGGGCCCCGCGCCGGGCCGGACGTGGCGAAAGCGCCGCTGCAGACCGTCGTACCCTGCCGGGCACCCCGGGGACAAGACGTGGCACCGTGGCTGCCAAACCAGCACGCGGCGCTCCGGTTCCGATCGGTACCCCCACCAGTGTCAAGAGCATCGTTATTCCCGGCCCCATGGTCGTCAAAGACCTGGCCGAGAAGCTCGGTGTCCGTCCCAACGTTATTATCACCGAATTGATGAAGGAAGGCACGCTCGCCTCCATCAATCAGACGATCGATGCCACACTGGCCAGTCGCATCGCCGAAAATCACGGCTTCACCATTGAGCAGGAACGAGTACGTCGCAGTGCGGAACGTCCCACCTTCCGCCGTGACGATGCCGACGACGACATTCCCGAGGATACACCGGCAGATCTCCTGCCCCGTCCGCCCGTTGTGACCTTCCTCGGTCATGTTGACCATGGCAAG
>CAZMGQ010000365.1:0-2802 GCA_964565855.1 uncultured Lentisphaerales bacterium
GGGCGACAAACTCCATTTCCTTCAGATCTTCACGCAGGGCCAGATACTCTTCGGGGGAAAAGTCGGCGGCTCGCACGTGGAAGCGGCGTGATCCCTGGAGGACACCGGCCGCAAGCTGCAGCTTTTGTTCGAAAAGCAGGCCGCGTGAGGCAAGTTCGAGATCATCCGGCAGGGCCAGTGGTGTGGTAAAGCGTTGGCCGAGATCGATTTCGATCGTCTCTTCGATGCCACAGGTGGGTTCGGTTTCGAGCGGAAAACGCCGCTTGAGCAACCCGGTGCGACCGAGGACCCAGTTGGCGGCACCGACCGAGGATCCCAGCCACGGGACACCGATCAGCCAGGCACCCTCGCCGCTGACAGGGAACTCGGGGGCCGTGGCTTTGAGATGTACGCGCAGGGGTTGACTCATGTCATCGAAGTTTTCCGGCTCGAGCACGAGGTCGGTCAGGGTTGCACCGGAGAGCCGGGCCCGGACCAAGCCTTCAAAAAACTGCCGCCGCTCCTCCGGTTTGAGGCGCGAGAAGTGGTTGCGGTAGGCATTGTCGTTGATGCCGTCGAACTGGATGTCGGTTTCTATCAGCAGGGTGTCGTTGGCATCCAGCGTGCCTCTGGTGGTGGCAAGTACCATATTGTCCTCGACCGGGGCCGGGCCGGAATCGAGCAACGTCTCACCCTCGGGATGAGCCACCAGAAAACTGCGGTTGCGCAGGTAGGCCGGCAGCAGATCGCGGGTTTTTTCGTCAGTGGGATCCATCAGGATATAGCGTTCGGCCTCCCCCAGCTCGCCGGCGTCTGCACGTTCGGCTGCGACAATGGCGTGGTTGAAGAAAGGCTGGGGAACTTCTACATCTTTTTTCACTCCGGCATGGATCAGCACCGGATAGGCGGGAATATCGGCCATACGCAACATCGTCACCAGCAGGGCGGCCTTGTCGCGACAGACACCGTAACGGTTTTCGAAAGTCATGGACACGTCGTGCGGCTCATAGCCGGGTGCTTCGTCTTCGGCAGTGATTCCCATGTAGCGGATGCGTTGGGCGACAAAGTCGAAGATGCGGCGCAGCTTTTCGTCGCGGGTGGTGGCGTCGCGGGTCAGACGCTCGACCTCGGCCTCGATCTCGGCGGTTGTGGCTTCAAGGCGTGGCAGGCTCAGCTCCCAGTACCAGCGTGAAATCTCGCGCCAGTCGGGAATTGTCGAGACAAGCAGCCGCTGGACGACACTGTACATGGGCGGCATGTTGGGCTCGGCAAAAGCCTGCGGCACGTTACGCACAATCCAACGGTGGAGCTTGCCGCCTTTATGGTCTTCTTCGTGATAAACAACGGTGTTTTCGATTTCGCCGCGCAGACGGATAATGGAGAGGGGCAGTTCGGCGGGAGCCTTGACCTCATAGGTCAGGAACAGGATCGGGGAGGTATATTCGAAGACCGAATAGTCACTCCAGGTTTGCGGGACGCGGGCCTTGGAAGTTACGCGCACCACCGTCAGGTGCGTGATGTCGCCGATTTCGATGCCTGGCAGCGAGAGCTGCAACACCTTCTGGTTGGGATCATAGATATTGGAGCCCATCTGGGAAGGCTCGGTCATTTCGCGACTCTGGGCCGCGATATCGATTTCAACTCTGCGGCCATCCGGCTTGATGATCGCCGCATTCACGACATCGGCCCGGCCATAGTGAGCCGAAAACCGGAAGGAGCGCGCACGCAGATTACGGCGTCCTTTTTCTGTCAAAACCTTGTAATATTCTTCATTGATCTCGATTGAGGTGCCGTCTGGCTCATATTTGACATGCGTCGCATCGGCCAGCAGGACATTATCAGCATCGGGGAAGTTTTCGCTCGTTGCCCGCGCCATGGCAGCCTCCAGCTCGGCGACTGGAATCAATGGCAGCTTGGCCAGTCCCGGCGTCTTAAGAGTTTCCGCAACAGATCGCGTTGCCTCGGGCAGGGCAGTCGCCGGGACCTGTGCCGACGTCTCGAGCGTTTCAGTAGCAGATCGCGTTGCTTCGGGCAACGCGGTTGCCGGTTCCTGTGCCGACGATATCCGGCAGATGAAAAGCAGGGTTGCCAAAAATGTCAGAAAAGTGCTGCGCATGGTCACACCTCAAAAGGCTCACTGAAGAATAATAGACCCTGCATACTACCACAGAGCAGCAAACGACACCAAACCCCAAACTCTACCCATCTCATCCTCATCACATCACTTTTCAACTCCAAAACAAACAATTTCACAACTACTGTAATAAATTTTTTTATTACGGTATGCACAATATGAAAAAAAAGTGAAAAACTTGCGTTTTCAAGAATTGCCCACCGTTTTGAAGATCCTTTCACGTCAATAGCGCCTGCTGAACAAACCTTTTCACAACTATGGTAATAATTTTTTTTATTACAGTTTATATAACACCAAAATTAATGAAAAACCTGCGTTTTCAAGAATTGCCTCGTCGTTTTGAAAGTGCTTTTACATCAACATTCCTGTCTCAACAAACAATTTTACAACTACACTATTGCTCCGGCAAGTAAATATCATCACATCTGTAGTTCATAACCCTTGTTTTTATCGAGCGACCCCCCAAATACTGTGGTTCTCTACATGCATGCTACATCTCAAAGTGCAATAATTAGATGCCGGAGCAATAGCATCCCATAGTGATTAAAAAAGTGTTGGCCTTGGGTTTGTTTGCCTGTAGCCTACAGGCATTATGAAAAAAACAACAAGACCAAGACCAACGCGCCGATCCTATCAGCAATTCTAATTTTGACTTTTCTCTTTCTTTGGCTCCTCTAACAGTAGCCTGA
>CAZMGQ010000366.1:0-2787 GCA_964565855.1 uncultured Lentisphaerales bacterium
ACCAGTCGAAACTGCTGATCGAGGAAATCAAGGCCCGCAGTGTGAGCGAATTCTTCAGTGTCATCAGGGGCCGGCTGCCCGAGTCGGAAATGTTGTCGGAACTGCGCTCTCACCAGTTGGCGGTAGAGCTGATGAGCGCGGTTTATAAATCCAACGTTGTAAAAGACGTGTGTACAGTCAAAACGGAGCAGAGCTGATGCAGCAGAGAGATGAACAGAGGGAAGACAAAGCGGGCTCAGCCATCACGGCACTGGCGGCCGGTTTGATGGATGCTGGCTGTGGTTTTGTGACCAACTATCCCGGATTTCACTCGAATGAGATGACAGACCGGATGGGGTGCAGCATAACCTCGGTCAGCGAAAATGCGGCAATGGCCCTCGCCTGGGGCGCGGCCTATGGCGGAATGCGTGCTGTCACAGCCTTTAAAAATGTCGGTCTCAACGATGCCGCCGATGCCTATCTCAATGCCCATGTTCTTTCGATCAATGCCGGTCTTGTGGTTGTCGTTTTCGACGATATGGACGACGAACATTCGCAAATGCGGCAGGATTCGCGCCATTACTTCAACTTTCACGGCGGTCTCTGGTTTGAGCCGCTCGACAAGCAGGATGCCTACGAAATCGGGCTGGAAGCCTTTGACCTCTCGGAGCGCTTTCAGACCCCTGTCACAATCAGGGTGACAAACATCCTCTATCGCGACACGATCATGACTGGTGCCTACCGCCGCCTGAAAGAGGAATACCGGCAGAAGCCCCGGTTGCGCCCGGTCGATCCGGCGGGAGTATTTGTAACACATCCTTCCAATATCGCATGGCAGGAGAAAATGAAACGCGAACGCAGTCGGCAGCTTGCCGGCTATGTGGAAGAGCTGCACCAGCCGCCGGATCCGGGGAGTGATACGCTGATCATCGGTGCCGGAGCCGGGATCCAACAGGAGATGCAGCCGGGGTGCGACTTGTTCCATATCCGGACACTGCCGCTGCCACTGGGACAAATCCGGGGTTTGGTGGAAAATTACCGGCACGTTTACTTGTTCGAACATGGTGACCGGGTTTGCCACGACCAGATTTGCGCCGAACGGGGTAGCGGCCGGCTGAACTGGGGCCGGTTGAGCAGCCGCAAGCCCAACCGCAACTACCATAACAGCGAACGCTTCGAGAAACTGTACGGGGTGCTGCGCAGCTACACAGAGGGAACGGTAGTGGGCGACCTCGGCGAATACACCATGGACCCCTCACGGACAATCCAGGCCGTGCTCTCCTATGGATCGAGTGCTGCCGTGGCGGGAGGTGTGGCAGCCGCTTCAAAAAACAGCAGACCGATTTTCTGTGTTACGGGTGACGGTGCCTTTCTGCATTCCGGGAAGAATGTGCTGCACGAACTGGTCGCCCGAAAGCTCGTGCTTGCCATCCTTGTATTCGACAACGGCGGCTGTGCCGGCACCGGTGGCCAGCAGATCCCCGGTTGCCTCGATGAGCTGCCAGCCGGGGTGAATCTGCAGCGGGTGGATTTTGACCGGAGTGGTCGCGAAGAACTGGTGCAGGCTGTTGCGGCACTGCAGCTTTACAATGGTGTTTCTGTTCTGATACTGAAAATGGAGAAAAACAATGAAACTGCTCTTTGAAGGACTCGATCTGGCCGGTAAAAGCACTGTCACCACCATGATGCACCAGCGTCTGGGCAGTGGCTGGGAACTGCGCAAAAACTCGATGGTGCCAGTGGGAACCAATACCATTTACGATCTGGCACTGCGGCTGCGCCTCGCACGTGCGATCGACAATGTCAATCTGGGCTTTCTCTATCTGGCGGCCCTCCGGCACGATATCGAGCTGTTCGAAAAAGAGCCGGTCGGACAACAGGCTGATATAGTGCAGGATTCCACCATCATGCTGCGTTCGTTGGCCTACCACAAGGCCAGCGGCAACCACGAGCTGGTAGGGCTTTTCGAATCTCTGCTCGATCGGATGCCCCGCTACGACATACTCTTCCTCTGCACCATCACCCACGAGGAAAGACTGAGACGCCTCCAACTGCGTCGCAAGGAAAATATCGGCGAAGAAGACCTGCTGGTGGTGAAAGATCCCGAGCTGTTTTATCAGACCGAAAGTTATCTCTTCGAGTATGCCCGCAGGCACTTCCACACTGTCGAGATCGACACCGGTGGTAATATCAAGTTCGATCAAGCAAGAAAACAGGCTCTGATAGCGGAAATCATGAGCCATATTCCGGCAAATGGTAACTGAGAGGTGGGTATGAAGCAGCTTTCTCCAGCCGAAGTACAAACGCTGATTGCCGCTGCACGCACCGGCACGCGCAAGGCCTTTCTCACCCGTCCCGGCGGCAACTCCTACGGGGCGGCCGTGATGACCCTTTCGGGCAGGGTGTTTTCCTGTGGCCAGTATTCGAGCTTCAATCACATCACCAATATCCATGCCGAAATGGCGGCCGTTCTGGTTGCGACAATGTCGGGGCATCCCGACATCTGTGCCATTGCGGTACTGTCGGAAAAAGCGGACGAAGCTCCCGAGTCGATCTGCGGTGTCTGTCGGCAGTTTTTGCACGAGCATTCGCTGCGCAGCGGTATTCCCATTACGGCCTACATGTCCAACTTTGATGGCGACCATGTTGTCGTCGAAAAACTCTCCAGTCTGCTGCCGGGCCAGTGGGAAGCCGCGGCTAAAAAAACTTCCACCCGGACAGATGCTTTCAGCAATCTTTTTCCCGGAGCACCCGATGTAACCGCTAACAAGTATTGTATAGGGTAAGTTTTGGCAAAAAAAAGAATCC
>CAZMGQ010000367.1:0-2785 GCA_964565855.1 uncultured Lentisphaerales bacterium
GACGCAGTGCCTTATTGTAGTTGTATGCCGCAAAATAGCCATCCGCCAGAACGATCTCAGCCTCTGCCTGTCGCACTCTGGGCGACACAACACCCGTGAGTTGCGGGAGCACGTCCGGGCGTCCTTCTGCCTGACAGAGTTCGATCAGGTTTTCCCAGCTCTCACGTACGAGGATATCTTCGCCTGCCGCTTCAAGCTCTGCTTTAAAAATTGGCAAGGCCTCCCCTTTGCGTCCCAGAGCCAGAAGCGCCAGACCCCGGTTGCGCGCATGTCCGCCGACTTCGGCGGCGGCGTGTTTGTCGGCTTCCCGGTAGTATGCCAGGGCGCGTCCGGGATCAGCGAAATCTTCCAGCCAGAGATCGGCGGCAGCGCAACGTGCGGCGGCGGCATGCTGGATCTGTTTCTCGCCTTGGGCGCGTCGCCAGATGTCGTCCCAGGCTTCAAGAGCGCCTTTGGTGTCGCCGAGGGCACGACGCGCATGTCCGAGTCCGAGCCAGGCCGCGCTCCAGTGGGGGTTACGGCGCTCGTTTTGAAAGGTCAAAAATCCACGTTCGGCGGCCTGATAGCGTTTGCGTTCGAGATGTTTTTGTGCCTCGGCGAGTCTGGTTCCAAACGGGTCTGCAGCGGCTTGGGCGGCAGCCTGCGCCTCTTGCTCCTCCGCCGCTGCAATGCGTGTCAGCGCCGTCTCCGACTGCTGCCGGATTCTGACTACAATTGCCGCATGGGGGCTCTGTGGATATCGCCGGAGAAACTCTTGCGCTTCCTCCTCTACCTGTGTGTGCCTGCCTGTCTGAAACAGCAATGCCACATATTCGCTCCAGCCTTTTGCAAACAGTGTTGAAGTGTGATGGTTTGCGAGCCATTGGCTGTATGCCTCAAGTCCATCGGCTGCCTGCATTCCGGCAATGACTGTCGCACGAGCCAGGGCTATATGATCAGCGGGGCCACTGCGGCGACGCAACATTCCGTCGTACAACGCCAGCGCGGCATCCGGCTTGCCAGCACGCACCAGCAACCAGGCGAGGGTTTCTTCCGCGAGCCAACCTTCGCCCCTTTTGGCCAGCAATTTGCAAAGCGCTTCTGCTTCCAGGGGCTTTTTGGCGGCTGTCTGGTGGATCAGTGCAATGGTGTCTTTGTCCAGCGGCTTTGCCGTGATACTGTAATTCTCTTCCAGCAATTTGACGATATTGGTGCCGTCAGGGGAAAGCATGGGGGTGGCCAGGTTGTAATGTGTCAGGGCACTGCGGTACTCGCCTGCAACCAGCAACAAGTCAGCCTCATGTTCACATAGCCGCAAACAAGCGGCATGGGTCGGCAGTGCACGACGAAAATCCTCCAGCAGACGCAAGCGCGTTGCAGCGGGGCGTTTCTGGGAAACCAGTAACTGATGAGAGAAAACAAATGCCGAGGCCAGAGCATCCGGTGCCCGATTCCGTGCCATCGGATCCCTTATAACTTTGGAAAAATACTGTCGGGCACCAGCCAGATCCTTGAGCTTCAGCTTGCATTCGCCAGCGCGGACTGTGGCTTCCAATGCTTCCTTGATATCGGTTGTTTTGCGGGCATGCTGGCGGAAGGCCTTCTCGGCATCATGCCAAAGCTTGCGTTCAGAGAGTTTTTCAGCCTTCTGCCAATCAGAAACTTCTGCCCGCAGCAGCAAGACTGAGGCCAGTAAAAGCGCTACAGTTCCGGCCCACCGGAAGCATCTCCACAGAAGATTTAACTCTGGCTTATTCATGGCTTTCAAGTCCTCTAGTCCCCTTGGGCAAGCCTCCTGACAACTATACTCCTCCAGTCAACAGTTGCACCTTGGCACATTTTCTGCAATCCGTCAACAGTTTTCAGCAGAGCTGCAAAAAAAATCTGCATTTGTAAAAGAAAGCTAACCCACGTTTCGCACCTGTATCTGTATCTTATTGTCAAGCAGCTTGATTTTTTGCAACTCTACAAAGTTGAATATCCTTGAATAGTAAAATGTCAGCAGCGGACTTTCATGATCTGAGTTTCTTTCTCAATCGAGGCAGCCGAGATAGAGCTTCCTGCACCTGTTCCAGAGTTTCGTTGACAGGCCCGTTTGACAGACCAACTGCCGCCGCCAGACGGCGCAAGTCCTGAATGTCCGGATTCTGACCTTCTCCTGCAACCGAGAGGGTATGCCAGCCATTGGGACCGTCGTTATAGGTGAAGTCATAGAGAGGGGAGAGACGCCAGTTGCCGCTTGAATCCATCAGGAAGGCAAAGTTTTTCAGATGATCATCGCGGTTGTGGGCCAGCACATTGAGACAGGTGCGTCTGAATAGCTCGACTTTGTCTTTATGGTTGCGCGTCAACGCTTCGGTCAGCCGGAACAGCGTTTCATATTCTTCGCCGGGAATTCTGAAATTGCTGTGCAGCAAACCGGCTGCCGAATGCAGGTGCAGCCGACCACCGTTCGACAGACGATCAAAGCGCTTCGTGGCAAAAAAACTGCCGGCACGAGTTTTGAGAAGGCGACAGGGGGGCACATCGGCTCCGGCTGACCGCGCAATTTCATTATATGCAAACTCGAGTGCACCGGAGTTGGGACCGTCACTGCGGGTGTTGAACTTGACGATCCAGTGAGTGAAACCGGGCGGAAGTGCGGGGGCATTAGGGACGACCTCGCTGCTGATTTCGTTCAGGCCGATGAGAGCTTTCGGTCGCGCTCCCCCGGAGCTGCCAGCGGCTTTGCGCAGTTGCGGCAGGACCTCCTCGCGCGCGCGACTAGCCAGTGCAACACCTAGACCTTGAATAGGTCATGCGGTTG
>CAZMGQ010000368.1:0-2783 GCA_964565855.1 uncultured Lentisphaerales bacterium
AAAAGGAAGACCATGTCATACATTGCAGAAATCATCGGGCGCGAAATCATGGACTCGCGCGGTAACCCGACAGTCGAAGCCGACGTTATTCTCGAAGACGGTACCATGGGACGTGCCGCGGTGCCTTCCGGTGCCTCGACCGGTGCCAACGAAGCTCTTGAACTGCGCGACGGCGATGCCAAACGCTACCTCGGCCGGGGTGTCCGCAAGGCAGTCAGTAACGTCAACGAAATCATCGCACTCGAACTGCTCGACATGGATGTCCTGCAGCAGGCCGAGATCGACGGCAAGATGCTGGAGCTGGATGGCACAGCCAACAAGTCGAAGCTCGGTGCCAATGCCACGCTGGCCGTTTCGATGGCGGCTGCCAAAGCGGCGGCGGCTTTTCTGGGCCTGCCTCTCTACCGCTACCTCGGCGGCACCAATGCCAAGGTTCTGCCGATCCCGATGATGAACATCGTCAACGGCGGCTCGCACTCCGATGCCCCGATCGCCTTCCAGGAATTCATGATCCGCCCCATCGGCGCCAAGACCTTTACCGAAGGTCTGCGTATGGGAGCCGAAGTTTTCCACAGCTTGAAGGCAGTGCTGCAGAAGCGCGGCCTGGCTACTTCCGTCGGTGATGAAGGTGGCTTCGCCCCCGCTTTTGCCGGCACCGAAGATGCCATCGAAACCATCCTGACCGCCATCACCAAGGCCGGCTACAAGCCCGGCCTCAAGGGCGATATCTCGCTGGCACTCGACTGTGCCGCTTCCGAGTTCTTCGTCAAGGGCCGCAGCAAAGCCGCCGCCCGCTACAACTACGCCAAGTTCGAAGGCGAAAATGCCGCCGTCCGCACACGCGAAGAACAGGTCGAATTCCTGACTCAACTGGTCAACAACTATCCGATCGACAGCATCGAAGACGGCATGGACGAAGCTGACTGGGATGGCTGGAAGATGCTGACCGACTCGATCGGCGACCGCTGCCAGCTAGTCGGCGACGACCTCTTTGTGACCAACGTCAAGTATCTCGCCCGCGGCATCAAGGAAGATTGCGGCAACTCGATTCTGATCAAGGTCAACCAGATCGGCACCATCACCGAAACGCTGGATGCCATCGACATGGCCAACCGGGCCGGCTTCACCTCCGTCATCAGCCATCGCTCCGGCGAAACTGAAGATGCGACGATCGCCGACCTCGCCGTGGCGACCAACGCCGGCCAGATCAAGACCGGTTCGCTCTCACGTTCGGACCGTATCGCCAAGTACAACCAGCTCCTCCGTATCGAAGAGGAACTCGGCAGCCTGGCAGTTTATGGCCTGAAGGGCTAACCACACAGCCAGAACTCAATTCACAAAACAACAGGGCGGCGGTTGCAGAACCACCGCCCTGTTTCGGTTAAATATCATCGAAAAAAGGCAAGGTGCGATCGCCGAGTGCACCGCATTTCCGGGACCGCAGGGCTCCGTACCTGCAGCCCAGAAATACACCAGCCCTGGGAGCCCCGAGCTCCAGCTCGGGACAGAAAAAGCAAAACCGTAATCTCGCAAACCAAACGCCAGATTACAGAGCGTGGCAGTGTCCGGACTCTGCCACAGACATGATTGCAGGGGTTGCAAACAGAAGCTTGAAGCAGGCTTTGCCGTTTGCAGATTGACTCGATACAGGGCAAAACATAGAATAGGCACAACACGCTGTCATTATGCCTTACAAACCAACAACCGAAATGAAAACCAAGCTACTTTCTCTTTTTAGCCGGTTAAAAAACCGACCGGAAAGTGTGAGCAGGGTCCGCAACCTGGGGCGTGTTTTTGCTAAACCGGCCCTAGCCGCCACGGTGCTGCTGTGGCTCGTCTTCTGTACCGGCTGCGAGATCGAAGGACGGGGTGGCGGCGACCGCACCCAGTGGCAGCTCAACAGCCTCCCGCGCGATCCCGATTATCAGCCCAATCTCGATGTTCAGGTGACCATGACCAACCGCAATACCAGCCTGAGCATCCGTCCGTGATTCGCTACATCTTCGCCCGCCTGTTGCAGCTTGTCCCGACGCTCTTCGGGGTGCTGGTGCTGACCTTCATCCTCTTCGATGTTGTCGGCGGCTCGCCGGCCATGATTGTCCTCGGCAAAAACGCCTCCGCCGAAGCTCTAGCCGAATACGACTATCGGCATGGCTACGATCGTCCGCTCCTCTGGGGACGCAGTACCAGGCTGGCAGACTTGTCGGTCAAAAAGTTGCCGAAGTCGGGAGGAGAACTTGCCCTGCGCCTGCCTTACCGCCTCTTTCCGGGCGACTATGAGCTGCGCCTGCGCGGACCAGAGCCTGCCTCATCCGGCACTCTCGCCTTGCGGCTGGACGATCCGGCACCTGCATCTGGAGGGGCAAGTATCACCTTGCCCGGGGACGACGTGACAGTCGTCCCTCCCCGGCGCGGACGTGGGGCCTTCCGCTTCACTGTGCCGGAAGGCCGGCGGGCGGTGGCCCTCGTCATCCATCCGTCTGACCCGCCCGTCGCAGCGGGAAACTTCACCCCCCAGATAGTCACGGTCAGTCTACACCGTCGCTTTGCCAACCCCTTTGCCAGTCAGTTCATGCTCTATATGGGCCGCTTTCTGCGGGGCGATCTGGGAGAGTCCATCGAATATCGTCAGCCGGTTGCGACCATTCTGCGTGAAGGGGTCGGAGTTTCGCTGGCCCTGACTGTGCCGATCCTGCTGATCGGGACAACCCTTTCGCTATTGCTCGGCCTGCTCTGTGCGGCGGGTCGTGGCGGCTGGTTTGATCGGGCGACCCTGCTCATCA
>CAZMGQ010000369.1:0-2753 GCA_964565855.1 uncultured Lentisphaerales bacterium
AACACCGAGAACGCCAACACGGGCGGTAAGAGGTTTACGACGTGGTAGTTTCATAGTATTGTGTGCTACAAATGGGTGATTGTTAACAGTGAACGCTGGCGAATCCTAGCAGCTAAGCATCGATCTGTAAAGGAGGATTGCGGTCGTGGAAGGCGATGCGGTGGAAGAGCTTTTCGATTTCCATCCTGATGTCGATATTGTGGACGATCCAGGTATCGGTATCGCGCAGGGGCACGGGGGTGAAGTTGAGCACGCCGCGGATGCCTGTGCCGCGCAGTTGTTCGGCGACGCTGGCGGCGGCATGTTCCGGCACGGCGATGATGGCGACCTTGACGCCGTTTTCGCGGATATAGCCCGGCAGGTCGCGTCCCGGCAGCACCGGCGGCTCGGCGGTGGGGTCGATCACGGCCGGATCGACATCGAAGCCGGCCACGACCGAGACGCCGTCGTGGGCATAGCCGTACTTGCTCAGCAGGGCGGCGCCGATATGGCCGCAGCCGATGACGACTGCCCGCATCGGGCCGGCTGAGCCGAGCAGCTCATCCAACCGAGCCGAAAGTTCCTCGATACAGTAGCCCCCGCGCCGGACCCCGCGCAGGTTGATCGCCTGAAAATCCTTGCGCACCTGTGCAGCGCTGACTCCGGCGACATCGCCCAGATTGTTGGAAAAGACCCTTACCAGACCGAGTGCCTTCAGCCGCCGGATAACTGCGCGGTAGCGTGACAGTCGTTCTATAAGGCCATCTGTAACGGTCAAAGGCAGACTCATGATTTGAAACCTCTCGAGTATTTGGTCAAGGAATTTATGCACCGGCACAATAACACCTCAAATAGCACTGGTAAAGTCTTTTTTAGATCAATATGTAACCCTGGTTACGTATTAGCACTAAAATGCTGCTATTGTTGTCTGATAAAGGCCAGTTGTTGCCTTAATTATTTTTTACTTGCCTGTTTTGCCGATATCTGGCAGTCTTGCGCGCTGTTTTGGCCCCGACCGGTGCAATGTCGGATTGCATCAGGGGTTTGACCATGGAGGACACAGCCTTGACAGAGACAAAAACAGGCAGCCAGGGAGCGAAAAAGTCACTTTTCAGCCCTGAACTGCGCGATTATATCCTTTCCTGGAAAGAGAAGCCCGGCAACCTGATCATGGTGCTTCACAAGATGCAGGAAGAGCTGGGTTACATTCCCCGTGAAGGGGCTTTCGAAGTGGCGTCGCTGCTCGACGTGCCGCTGGCGCGGATTTACGGAGTGGTGACCTTCTACAACTTTTTCAAGATGACCAAGCCGGGCAAGTACAACATCCAGGTTTGCATGGGTACGGCCTGCTACCTCAAGGGTGGCGAGGATCTGATCCTGGAGCTGGAACGTCAGCTCGGGGTCGGTGTCAATACCGTGACGCCCGACGGTCTCTTTTCGGTCGAAGCCGTCCGCTGTGTCGGCTGCTGCGGCCTGGCACCGGTGATGACCATCAACGGTGAAGTGTTCGGTCAGGTCAAGACGCGCGACCTGCCGAAGATTCTGAATCAGTATCGGGATCTCGAAAACTGATGCATGCGACCTTGTGCGACTATATTGCCGACATCGTGCAGAACTCGTTGGAGGCAGGGGCGGACAGGGTCGGACTGGAGATCGGGACAGGCGGGAGTAACATCGAAGTGACCGTGAGCGACAACGGCAAAGGCATGGAGCCGGCGGTATTGGCGGCGGCGCGGGATCCGTTCTGGTCGGAGCCCGGCAAGCACGACGCCCGCCGCGTGGGGCTCGGGCTGCCCTTTCTGCAGCAGGTGGCCGATGCCACCGGTGGCAGGCTGACGGTCGAAACGGCCGCTGGTGCCGGCACTACCGTGGCTTTCTGTCTGCCGGCCGCCCACTGGGATACGCCGCCGCTGGGGGATATCCCCGGCACGGTCGCCGGCCTGATGAGCTTTGCCGACGACAGCACCGATCTTATATTGACACGCTCACACGGCGGGCAGGGCTACAGTATTTCCCGGCACGAACTCTGCGAGGCGCTTGGCGGCCTGCAGGATGCCGGCAGCCTGACCCTGCTGCGGGATTTTTTACGTTCACAGGAAACGGAATTGCTTGAAGGCTTCCAAGGAGAATGAAATGAAGAAGTTGACTCTGGCGGACTTGCGAAAGTTCCGCGATGAGAAGCGGCGCGAACTGGATCGCCGTGACCCGACCAACAAGGACGTGCAGATTGTCGTTGCGATGGGCACCTGCGGCATTGCAGCCGGTGCCAAGAAGACTTTTGCAGCGGTCCTCGACGAACTTGAGAAAAAACAACTCGGTACCGTCATGGTCCGGCAGGTGGGCTGCATGGGCCTCTGCCACTCGGAACCGAATGTCGAAGTTATTATGCCCGACATGCCCACCGTGATCTATGGCAAGGTCGATGAAAAACTCGCCCGCCGGATCGTCGAAGAGCATGTGATCGGCAAGGCAATGATCGACGACGCGATCTGTGACCGGCCCGCGGTCGATATTGTCGGATAAGGCAGGATTTAATTACCATGGCATACAAACAATACCTACTAATCTGCGGCGGAACCGCCTGCGAGTCGAACAAGGGAATTGCCCTGATCGAAAACCTCAACCGGGCCATCTCCGCCCACGGGCTCGAAGAAGACGTCCAGGTTGTGACGACCGGCTGTTTCGGTTTCTGTGAAAAGGGCCCGATCATCAAGGTGCTGCCGGAGGAGACCTTTTACGTCCACGTGAAGCCCGAAGACGCGGCCGACATCGTC
>CAZMGQ010000370.1:0-2733 GCA_964565855.1 uncultured Lentisphaerales bacterium
TGCATCTTGGAGCCGATGACGATGTCGGCATTTTCGCGCTGCATGACGGTGAAAAAGTTGGCCAGCGGTTCGGGCGGCAGATCGAGGTCGCCATCCAGCAGGAGAACGTGTGTACCGCGTGCCTTGGCCGTGCCAGCACTGAGGGCGGCACCCTTGCCGACGTTTTCGGGCAGTATCAGCGGGCGGACCTCAGGCAGCACGGCGGCCAGGGCTTCGAGAGCGGTGGCACTGCCGTCGTGGCTGCCGTCGTCCACCGGGATGACTTCGAACGGCACTTTGCCCTGGAGGGCAGCATGGACGCGGCGTACATTGTCGGCAATGCTGTCGGCCAGGTGGTAGGCCGGCATCACGACCGAGAGCAGCCCCCCGGCTTGCAGGCATTCGCGGGCGGCTTTCCAGTCCGACATCTGGTCTTCGGCGGGTGACATGCGGACTATGTTGGCGTTTAGGTATTTGACAGGCAAGGTTTTTTTGAGGCACAATTACCTGTTCTACGCACTGACATTGCCGATGTGACGGCAAATGCGGTTGCCGGGTCTTTTCAGCATGCGATTTTCAACATCCAGGATAACCTCCAGCGAGCCATGGTTCTTGCGACGGATCGGGCTTTGGCTGGTCATGGCAGCGCTGTTTGCGGGCTGTACCGGCGAGCGGTCTGCGGATGGAGAAAACGGGGGGCGCAAGCTGGAGGCGGCGCATCGGGCCCTGACCGAGGGCAAGTATGAAAATGCCGTGAACCTTTACCGGCAGGTGCTGCGTCATGATCCCGACAACGCCCTGGCGCACTTCGAGCTGGCGCTGCTGCTGCACGACAACCGCGAAGAAGACATCCTGGCCTACCACCACTTCACCCATTATCTGGAGCTGGAGCCGGAGTCGGACAAAGCCCCGATAGCACGGGAGCGGCTGGAGAAGATCAGGGAAAAGACATCGAAAGGTCCCGGCGGAGGTGGAGCATCGACCCGCGTGGTGAGCGACACCGAGCTGGTTCAGCATATCGAGGAGCTGAACAAGACAATCCGCAAGCACGAGGCGACGATTGCCGAAAGACAGGAGGAGATCGGTCTCCTGAAGACCGAGAATGACCGTCTCGGCAAGGAGGTGACCAGTCTTTCGGAGCGTATGGAACTGATGTTGAACAGTGGTTCCACGACACCCCGGCGGCCCCCGCCCGAGATCGAAAAAGAGTCGCTGAGCGTCTCGGCACCGCCGGTGGAGCAGCGTCCGGCCCGCATCCCGCCGACGGCACGCAAGTATCGGGTCAAGCGGGGCGATTCACTCTGGTCGATCGCCCAGACGGTCTATGGCGATGCCTCACGCATGAGAGACATCCGCAGCGCCAACCGCGACCGTATCGGACCCAACGACCGCCTGACTGAAGGCACCGATTTAATGATTCCCATGCCATAGGAGATTCTGCAATGCCCAACGACTTTATTGATGGAGATTTTCTGAAGCCGACACCCAACGAGCCGCCCCAGCGCACCAGCGCCGGCGGAGCGACCCTATACGAGAGGCTGAGGCGGCGGGTGGAAGATGACGAGTCGCGCTCAAGTGACGAGCTGGAACGGATCCGCAAGCGTTCGGAGGAAGTGGAGCGTCAGCGGCAGGCTCTGCGTTCGCTGCGTGGCAAACAGACCGAGTTTGACCGCTCTTATCGGGAGCTGACCGAGCGTCTGAAGCGGCATATTGTGCTGTTGCGGACGGAAGAGGAGCAGGCCTCGCGGGCGGCGACGGTCTGTCATGAAACGCGTCACCGTTTCGAGAGTCTGACCGGCGAGCTGGAGCGTATCGACCCCAACTCCTGGTCTGAGGAGACGCTTGATAACGACCTGACCCAGGCCCTGGCACAGATCGAGTCGGCCAATGCGGTCTTCCGCAAGGGTGCCGACCGGGTGGCTGCGATCGGGTGGCAGCCCGACAAATCGCAGCCCGTGCAGGCCGAGGGGCTGTTGGGGGATACCGTCCAGGCTCCGCGCAGATTTATGGACTGGCTGAAGATCGGCTTTGCCCTGACCCTGCCACTGGCTGTGGTGTTGCTGTTTCTGACTGTCATTATCCTCTGGCTTACCAGTCGTTAGGCTGATGCGCGGCGGGCAGATCCATGAACAGGGCGGCAACAGGCGGTAAAAGATCGGGCGGACGCATGCTCGGTCGTCGGCGTCCGATTCGTTCGGGCCCTTCGCCGGCTGAATGTCTGATTCCGCAGATGCAGGAGACGGCGCGGCGCAAGCGTTATCAGTCGCAGAATGTGGCCGGGCAGGCACCGAGCAAGCTGATCGGCTATGTTTCGGCCGGGGCGCTCAAGAAGAACGCTAAAGAGCCGGTTGCGCGGCTGCAGCAGAGTTATCGGGGGCGCCTGCTGGTGGTTGCGCTGGCGTTGGGGCTGCTGCTGATCTGGCTGCGCAATGGTGGTATCTGAAGCTGCTGCAGGTGCGGGGCCCTGCTGCCGGGCTGGGAGGGACGACTGTCACGTCGTCCTGCGTGCTGCTGGCGTTTAGTGACGTGTTCGTGTGTATGCTGGTGTTGCTCGGTGGGGGATGGCGGAGCGGGTCGTAAAGGTCGGGGCGTGATATCGGCTCGTCTGCTGCGTTCTCGTGCCCCTCGCAAACACTTGTTTAGCTCGGGGCACGACGCCTTGCATCCAAGCCAATCTGACGCCCCGTTTTCCGACTTAACCGCTCCGCCACCCCGGGGGCCACTATGGAAGGGTGTATGTCAAAGCGCGGGATA
>CAZMGQ010000371.1:0-2711 GCA_964565855.1 uncultured Lentisphaerales bacterium
GCCTCTATCGACCCCAAGGAGTTGCGTGCACTGCTGCCCGAAAAGGATGCCTATCCCGGCTATAAACGGGTGCGGGCCGCCAGCGAAAAAAACAGCGTGATGGGATTTCAGGTGGTCAATGCCACGGCTGAGTTCACAGCCCTCGAAGGCAACTCCGGGTTCTCGTTCGAATATGCCAGCCTGGGTTCGGTCGGCGCCTTCGCCGGCATGCTGATGCAGATGCAGGAGATCGACGAAGAAACTGAGCACGGATTCAAGCGCAGCGTCACTTACAAAGGCGGCTACAAGGCAGTCGAAGAACACGACGAAAGTGACAAGACGACCGAAATCGTCATCACAGTCGGTCAGCAGGTCCAGGTCACGCTGAATGCCCGCGGACTTTCGTTCGAGGCTGTAAAGCAGATCCTGGCCAAGGTTGACCTGGACAAGATCGCCGCACTAAAGCCGAAGGCTCCCTGAAGCTTACGCTTTTGCCTGCTGCTTGATCGCCTGCCAGCGGCCGAAGTTCTCCTCCCAGGGATCTGAGGCCTCCGGCAGGTAGATGTCGGGTTCGGTCGAGGCACGGACGATATCACGACCCTCGGCAATCGAGGCGATATCACCCGTCGCCAACATCTGGGCCAGGATGTTGCCTGTGGCGGCACCTTCGACCGGACCGCAGGTGATCGGTACTCCGAGCGCATCGGCTGTCATCTGGCAGTGCAGCCGATCCTTGGTGGCTCCGCCGATCATGTTGAGGCCGTCGCGCTTGATGCCCGTAAGATCTTCGAGTTCCTGCCAGACCTCACGATAACGCAGGACCAGCCCCTCCAGAGCCGCCCGGATAAAGGCCCCTTTGGTCTCCGGTACCGGCTGACCGGTGCGGCGACAGTAAGCGGCAATTTTCTCCGGCATGCCGCCGGGAGCCGCAAAGGGCGGATCATCGGGATCGATCAGATGCGCAAAGGGCTGCGACTGTTCGGCCATGTTCATCAGCGTGTCGAAGTCCGAGTCATCGCCCTCTTCGCGCCAGGCACGGCGCAGCTCCTGCACCAGCCACATGCCGGTGATGTTTTTGAGGTAGCGCAGATTGCCGGAAACACCACCCTCGTGCGTGTACTGCATCTCGTAGGAGAGATCGGTCAGAATCGGCTGATCCAACTCAACACCCATCAGAGCCCAGGTTCCGGTCGAAAGATAGACCCAGCTCTGGTCCGCCGGTGCAGGCACCGAAGCCACGGCTGAAGCGGTATCGTGACTGCCGACTGTGACCACCGGCACCTTTTCGAGTCCGGCCATGCCACGGATCGGACCCAGCACACGTCCCGGCGGCAGCAGTTCGCCGAAGAGGTGCGCCGGAGCACCCGCTGCTTCCAACACATCCATCGCCCAACTGCGTGTGGCAAGGTCGATACACTGCCCCGTGCTGGCGATCGTCGCCTCGTTGGCCTGGATGCCGCAGAGCCAGTAGTTCATCAGGTCCGGCATCATCAGGAGACGGTGCGCTTTCGGCAGCAGCGAGTCCGCTTCACGTGCTTCAGCCAGAAGCTGAAAGGTCGTATTGAAGTCGATAAACTGAATACCGGTTTTGTCGTAGAGCTTGCGCCTTCCGTAGATATCGAAGAACGATGCCGCCATGCCGTCGTTGCGGCTGTCGCGGTACATGTAGGGCAACCCCAGCAGCCGGCCGCTACGGTCGAGCAGACCGAAGTCCACACCCCAGGTATCCACTCCCACACTCACCAGCGAACGTCCGCTGGCCGCAGCTTTAGTCAATCCTTCACGGATGCCGTCGAGCAATGCCGCTACATTCCAGTGCAGGTGTCCGGCCATTTCTACCGGCGTGTTGTCGAAGCGGTTCAGTTGTTCGAGCGTGATTTTGCTGCCGTCAAAATGCCCGGCCATCACGCGGCCGCTACTGGCTCCCAGGTCGGCAGCCAGAAATGTCTTGGTACTCATTTTCTACTCCAGGGCAGACAGTCGGCTTATTTGCGCTTGCTGAGAACTTTGCGCTCATAGTCGCGGATGTTGTCGAGCCAGTCTGCGCCGGCCGGCACATCGGCTCTGGCACAGGCTTCATCCCAGACAGCACCGAACGGGAGCTGACGGTAGTCTTCCTGCAAAGCCAGACGAGTCGTAAAGTCACCTTTATTTTCGGCGGCACGCAGCTTCTTGATCGGCGTCAGCAACGCCATCAGCAGTGCTTTCTGCATGTTGCGGGTACCGATCACCCAGGCGGCGATACGGTTGATGCTGGCATCGAAGAAGTCGAGCCCGATGCGCGTCCGTTCGAGCAGGTTGTTCCAGACCAGCTCCTGCGCAATCGCCTGCAGCTCATCCGAGAGTGTTACCACATGGTCGCTGTCCCAGCGGACGCCACGGCTGACATGCAGAGCAATGCCCGGCACGAAGTCGTACACGGAGGAAAACTTGTCGGAGATCACTTCGGTCGGATGGAAGTGGCCGGCATCGAGACAGAGGAACTTTTTGCGCGAAATGGCGTAGGCCATGTAAAACTCGTGCGACCCGACAGTATAGCTTTCGCAGCCGACGCCGAAGAGCTTGCATTCGACGGAGTCCACCGTCAGCTCCGGCGCGAACTTGCGGCGGAAGATACGGTCGAGCGAATCGGCCAGACGCTGGCGAGGCCCGAGACGGTCGGCCGGTGTGTCCTTGCTGCCGTCGGGTGTCCAGAAGTTGTTGAGCACGCTGCTGCCCAGCTCCTTGCCGAT
>CAZMGQ010000372.1:0-2707 GCA_964565855.1 uncultured Lentisphaerales bacterium
TCCACGCCGCACGGGACGTGGACGCGCTGGCGGAAGCATTGAATTTGTTGTCTTTGGACCCGCAGCGGCGAGCGTCGCTGGGACGGGCATCCCGCGAGAAAGCGCAGAGATTATTCTCCTGGGAGCGCTCTATCGCAGACATCGAGGCCTATTACCGAGGTCTCCTTCCCACCACGCCAGCAGCTCCAGCGTAGCCGAAGCCGGCCGACTCCCATCTACGATACGTGCCGCTTATCGTCCGGCTACCCCACAATCTCGATTTTCAAGTACCTGCCGATAAACCACATCATACTTCTCGAACATCTGACGACTGGAATACATCTCACGCAGCCTCTCGAGGGCGTTATGGGCAAGTCTGGTCCGCTTGAGTGGGTCCCGCGATAATTCGCATATGGCATTTGCCAATCCTTCTGGATCATTGGTAGCCACGACGATCCCGGTGTCCTCATCCTCGATCAGCTTAGGTATATCCCCCACCGGCGTGACAATCACTGGCACCCTCGATGCGACGGCTTCAAGCAAGCTTATCGGCATACCTTCATCAAGCGAAGGCAGGGCAAAGATATCCGCCTGGCTCAGCAAATCCTGTACATCGCTACGAAAACCAACGAGCTTGACCGTACCATGCATGCCTTCGTCATCTATCTGCTTCTGCAACTCCTCTCGCAACTCGCCCTCTCCTGCAATGAGAACCTGCACACCACCCGCACGGTCCTTCAGAATCCGGGCGGCAGACACTAGATCCCGCTGCGCCTTCTGCCGCGTCAGTCGCGCGATGTTCAGAACGCAGGTGGCCTCATCCTGCCTGGACGAACGGTTGGACGTCTCGTAGTCATCAAGGACGATGCCATTACGAACGATATGGGCACGCGCCCGAGGCACACCCGCCTGCAGCAGGATTTCACGAATTCTCTCCGAAACGGCGACGACCGCCGGGAAATGCCGATAAAGTGATTTTTCGATACGGATCATCAGACGCATCTTCCATGGCGCGTCGTCATCGACAAACCATAGGTGGCACGTTGCCATTACCGCCACACCGCTTATCTTCCCCATAAAGTAAGCGAAAACCGCGGGCTTGTAGCCATGGCAATGAATCACGTCGATGCTCAAGTTCCGAATCTGACGTGTGACCCGTGGCAGATGCAGCCAGACCCAGGCATTTGCAATGAGAAACCGGTGCGCTTCCATTCCAAGCGAAACAGCCAGATCCGCAAGATCCACAGCCTCATCTTCACTTTGCACAATGCAGCCCACGACAGGTTCATACCTAGCATCGGCCAACATCTCCCGGGACAGATTGATGATGACGCTTTCAGCGCCATAGATTCCCGCGGATTCGATCAGGTGCAGCACCCTGATACGCCGCTCAGCCGTCGCATGATGAGTCATTTCTTCTTATATATTATATACTTAAGACCATCTTTCCCACCGCCCGCTCCATAAGTTTGCGTGACTGGCACATAGTCGGCCAAGCCTTCGCGAAGGGAAGGCGCACGATCCAGGTCGAATCCATCCTGTACAACCAGATAGGGCATCTCGCGCAGTGATACGACCGAATCAAGCACGTCGGGAGGTGAACTATGAAAATCATAGAATTCATATCCACCGTCGAATCTGAAATCGAGCATGTCCAGCAACTTAAGCGTTGAGCGCTCCTCCCAATTTCTGATGTGCCGTTCCGTGAAAGTGCCTTGCCCGCGACCCGCCTCGATAAGCTGCAGTAGTACCTCGCGAGTGCGTTCAATACACAGTGTACTTTTGGGCAGGATCAGTGCGTCGTAACCAAGGATATAGAAAGGCTGGTCTCCCACATGCTCCACGATCCAGCTGCGCAACCCATCGTACCGGGCAGCTCTGAGCGACTGGACCTGCAAAACCGACTGTGTAGCGAGTACGACGAGGAGTGCCGATGCAGCAATCTTGCCCCATACTTGGCGAGAAATGCTGGTGGCACCATACACGGCAACAACGTAGAACATGGGCAATGCTGGCAGCATCCAGTAAGCACGCAGCTGCCGGATGGAAGCAAACAGCAGCAGCCATCCAACTACGATCACCGCCATCGTTCTCGCTGCATCGTGCTCCGCCGGGCGACGTCCGACAAACGAGTGCCAAATCCCGAGCATCGCCAGGGGAATTGCCAACCAGCCAGATCCCCGCAGTATCGTCCACAACTGTCCGCCGGCCTTCATCCAGAGAGATAGATCATCACTGTAATTCGCCATCCTCAGCTTCACATAGGTCAACGGATCAAAAAGGAGCGATCCAGCCGCAATACAAAAGAAGAACCCGGATACACCTGCCAGCAGCACGATTCTTGACGCTGCTGCTCTCAATCCATGTACGCGCAGCAGATCGACGCACAAGAAGATAGGCAGGAATGCCCCATGGAGCTTCTGGCCTGCCGCAACGCCGAGAATCACAGCGCTCGCCAGGAGCCAGCCCAAGTTCTGTCCCAGGTTGGATTTCAGGTAAAGCAACAATCCAAGGGTGCAGAAGAACGCCAGCAAAGAATCAGGCCGAGCCACGACACCCGACCAGATTGTGTTGTATGACAGCAGGAACATTCCGGCGGCACATACCGCCGCCCAACCCCGCCAGCGACTCCCCAGTATTCTGCGGGCAATAAGAAAAACCAGGAAGGCCGTGACAAGATCTACGATCAAAGTGAAAATACGGTAGACCAGTACGTATGCATCAGGAT
>CAZMGQ010000373.1:0-2703 GCA_964565855.1 uncultured Lentisphaerales bacterium
CATTCGATGCCGTCGAGGCTCAGTTCCTCACACAGGGCATCCATACGCTGACGGTCGTCGGTGTTGAAGTAGTGGGTAGGGTGGGCGATCACCACAATGCCGCCAGCTTCCTTGACGGCCGGGACAACCTTTTCCGCAGCCGGATAGTGGGGGCGTGGCACCACTTCGTTAGTTCGTTTCAGGAGAGTGTCAAAACTCTCAGGAGCCGAAGTTGTAAACCCCTGCCTCAGGAAGTGCTGCTTCAAACGCTGGTATTGAACATGGGTGGTACCCTGGACGGTCAGAGTTCGTTCCGGCCGGTAGGATTGCAGCAGTTTGAGGCGTTCTGCATCGTCAAAATTGTGGCTCAGCTCCACCATGCCTTGCGACAGAGCGCTGCCGTAATCGCGCTGCCACTGGTGATAGTCGTCCAGCACGGCGGCGAGTGCACCGTCGGGGTGACGTGGCAGTCCGTAGCAGAGGAGATCGACAGAGCCGATCGAACAGTGGACAGTCAGTTCGGCGGCAATGATGAAACGGATGTCCGGGTAGCGGGCAGCCACAGCCAAGTTTTCTTCGACCGAATCGAGGTTGTGATGCTCCGTAATGGCAATGCAGCCTATGCCCCGTTCGCGGGCCAACCTGAAATAGGGTTCGGACTCGTTGGAGGCGTCGTAGCTCCAGCAGGTGTGCAGATGGAGGTCGTAGTCGGCGAATTGGCGTGCGGAAGATGCAGCAGACATGTCTGGTGAAGCTCCTGTTGGGGCTGGGAAATGTGAACGGCTGAGGTTAACCAATTGAGGCATTTGAAGCAAGCGGATCGGTTGTCAAATTTGTAATTTCCCAATGCTTGACATGCAACCCCGTTTATTAGTAGATTAGTCGTTCGACCCAAGTAGTCGGAGGAAGCATTAATGGAAGCTTATGCAGTAATTGAGACCGGTGGCAAACAGTATCGCGTGTCGCCGGGTCAGCAGATTGAAATCGAAAAGCTGGCAGTTGAGCCCGGTGAGGAATACCGGCTGGAAAGTGTGCTGGCTGTGTCTGACGGAAGTTCTCTCAAAGTCGGTACACCGCATGTTGAAGGGGCGAGTGTCGTCCTGACAGTAGATGGGCATTTTCTGGGTGACAAGGTCGTCAACTTCAAGAAGAAGCGCCGCAAGGGCTACCGCCGCAAGGTGGGCCATCGTCAGAAGTTGACGTTGGTTACAGTCAAGTCGATCGCCTGAAGAGAATTGCAGAGGAGTTTTAGCAATGGCTCGCAAAAAATCAGTCAACAATCGCGACAGCCAGGGGCAGAGACTGGGTGTCAAGCGCTTTGAGGGGCAGACCGTGAGTGCCGGATCGATTCTGGTCCGTCAGCGTGGTACCAAGTTTCATCCCGGCACAAACGTGCGTCGCGCTTCCGACGATTCGCTGTTTACGACAGCGGATGGTGTGGTGAAGTTTGAAAAAGGCGGACGTGTTGTAAGCGTTTTTCCCAAAGTCGCCGAAGCCTGAGACTGGCAGTCTGCCGGTTGTGACGCCACGGAGACCGTGAAGCCTGCTGCTTGTCCTGACAAGATTGCTGGTGTTCCGGCAACGTGGCGTTTCGCTTGCAGGAAGGTTTTTCAACCGTGAAAACGCGACAATTTGTAGATACCGTGGCCGTGAATGCCCGTGCGGGCAAAGGCGGCAGCGGTGTTTGCAGTTTTCGTCGGGAAAAGTTTGTGCCCAAAGGTGGCCCTGACGGCGGCGATGGCGGCCACGGTGGCGATGTGGTCCTCTGCGGCGATGAAGATGTGGACTCGCTGGTGGCACTTTTTTTCGAGTCGCGCCTCTTTGCTGAGAACGGCCAGCCCGGCGGCGGTCGCCGCATGAAAGGCCGTAGCGGGCAGCATCTGGTTGTGCCTGTGCCGCTGGGAACGCTGGTAATCGACGAAGAAACCGGTGAAGAGCTGGGTGACGTGGTCGAGCATGACCAGTTGCTGGTAGTGGCCCGTGGCGGCCGCGGCGGGCTGGGCAACGTACACTGGAAACGGGCGGACCACCAGGCCCCGCGTGAGTTCACACTGGGGACGCCGGGTGAGGAGCGGCGTTTGCGTCTGGATCTGCGCATGATCGCCGATGCAGGGCTGGTGGGTTTTCCCAGTGCGGGCAAATCGTCGCTGCTGCGCTGCATCAGTCGCGCCAGGCCCAAGGTGGCGGCCTATCCTTTTACGACGCTCAACCCGATCATCGGCACGGTTGTCGATCACAAGAAATTCACCAGTTTCCGGGTGGCCGATATTCCCGGCCTGATCGAAGATGCTCATCTGGGCTCGGGGCTGGGATTCAACTTTCTGCGTCATATCGAACGTTCGCGCATTCTGATCTTTGTGCTGGACATGGCGGGTGTTGACGGGCGGCAGCCCTGGGACGACTACCGTGCTCTGCAGCATGAGCTGAAGATGCGTGATCCGGCACTGCTGGAACGGCCGCGTCTGGTGCTGGCCAACAAGATGGACCTGCCCGAGGCGGCAGAAAAGCTGGCGGAGTTTGAGCGTGAGACCGGTGAGGTGCCGTTGCAGATTTCGGCGGTCAGCCAGGATGGCATCCCGGAACTGGTGCAGTTGCTCTTCGATATGATCAAGCCTGAGCCACGGCTGCCGGGGCAGGCCCGGCGGACAACCCGCAGCGTCCGGACATCCAGGAACATCCGGACGTTACGGGCAGCACGCAAGGATGGCGGCAGGGGCGGACGCA
>CAZMGQ010000374.1:0-2701 GCA_964565855.1 uncultured Lentisphaerales bacterium
TGCCTGGTCCAGAGGCAGATCGAAGGCGCAACAATGGCGGCTGTAGCCGATGTACGTCCCGGTCATGCCCGGTCCTGGTGCGCTGAAAATACATCTGATGCACTGGTTTTCGAGGACGCAGGTGCCCTGATCGACTCGGGTGCTTGCGACGCAGTCATCGTCGCCACGCCACCGCCGCTGCATCCGCCTCTGGCAATCCAGGCTTTCAACCGTGGACTTCACGTCCTGATCGAGAAACCGGCCGGAATCTGCGCGCGCGAGGTCCACGCCATGAACGCCGCCGCGCAAGCGAGCGGCCGCGTCTTCGCCATCCAGTTCCCCCATCGCTTCTATCCCGTCTACCGCAAGGCGCGGGAACTGATCCAGTCCGGAGAACTGGGGGTGCTGCACCGGACTCAGTGGACTTCCACCCAGTGGTACCGCACACAGGACTACTATGATTCCGGCGGTTGGCGCGGCACCTGGAAGGGCGAAGGCGGCGGTGTGCTCGTCAACCAGTGTCCACACGATCTCGACATCTGGACTTGGCTCTGTGGCATGCCCGAACGCCTGCGGGCTTTCTGCCGCTTCGGCCAATGGCACGATATCGAAGTCGAGGATGAAGTCACAGCTTATCTCGAATATCCCGGCGGCGCGTCGGGGGTCTTCATCTGTTCCACCGGCGAACACCCCGGTACCAATCGACTGGAAATTGTCGGTGACCGGGGCACCCTGACTATTCAAAACCACCGTCAACTGGAGTTCTGCAGGCTTGCCGAATCGCTTCAGAATCACGTAAGGACCGGCAAGGGCTTTGTAGTTCCCGAAGCGGAACTCGTCGACATTCCCTTTGCGGAGGGGCTCGCGGAAAACAGCGACAACGTGCAGGAGTTTGTTGCCGCCATCCGTGAGGGGACACCGTTGACGTCGCCCGGCGAGGAAGGGCTGAACAGCCTGGAGCTGACGAATGCCATGCAGCTCTCGTCCTGGCTCGACGCAACCATCGAGGTGCCGGTCGATGCGGACCGCTACGCCGCAGAGCTTGACAAGCGGATTAGCGCATCGACAATCCGCAAACCTGCAACCACCCGGTCGCTGGACATCACCGACTCCTGGCGGTAGTGCCCGCCGCCATCAGGTACACAATTGCGGCGGTAGGGCAGGGGTTCGTCGGGCTACTTGTAAGCGCTGATTCCCAGCACGATGGGAAGTACGCCGGAATCGGCACTTTCGACCCTGACACTGCGAATCGGCTGTTCCGGACGGGAATTCTTCCACTCCTGTATCTGGAGTCCACGTCGGCGGGGAGTTGCATCGGCCTCGGTGTCGGAGATCAGCAACAGCGAGACACCCATTGCATCTGCCGGATCGCCGGGGCTCCACCAGTCGCGGACATGACGATTGCCCAGCGCCTCGACAGTTGCCTTCTCACCGTCGGCATAGGTGACGACGTAGCGGATCACGGGTTTGTTCGCGTGGGTTCGGCTGTTGAACCACGCGGCGGTATGAAGAAAGAACAGTGATTCGGCCTGTTTGCCAAATGGAATCTCTGCGGTGGCCTTGGGACAAGCCTCTGCATATCGCGGAGCATTCAAGACCAGACAGGACTTGTCGCCATTGGTTGCCGGATCAACGATGTCGAAGACAACCTGGTGAAATGCCCGGCGACCGAGCGGCATGCCACGCATGTCGTTCTGCGGCCCCTGATCCGTCCAGCCGCCGACTCCACCCCCGGCAACGTCGTCACGGAAACTCCGGTTGAACACCGTCCGCATGTCGAGTGGAGTAAATGATTCGGCCCCGAGCACGCGTCGAGCCCGGTAGCGGTAGGGATCGACTTCGATGCAGAGGTTTGCCGCAAGCGAGTGCAGGTAATGTTCTGCCCACTGTCGGTGCAGCAGGTTTACCGGTGTATCCCAGGAGAGACGGTCCAGCAGGATACGTCCCGCACCGTTCTTTGCGACCACGACGGCTCCGCCTGTAGCCAACTCTGTTACACCATCTCCGGCAACCGACCACAGGTCATCAACCGAGTTGCGTTCATACAACGCAACACTGGAGATACCGGCCAACTCCACCGAATTGCGTCCTGCATCTGTGCGACGCACTTCGCGCGCCCGTCTGTCTACCGTATAGGGTTGTGTCTTGATCGTCAGACCCGTGACTGCCTGCAGTACATCAACGTCCGCCCCTGAACGTGGATGCAGCCAGAGTGTGCCGCCGTTTTCCAGCAGTTTTTGTACAGCCAGAGCTTCATCCACACTCAGAGCTGATTGATTGGAGATCAGAACCGTACCGTTGGCAGGCACAGTGTCTGCCAACACAGAAACGATTCCCTGGTCGCGCAGCTTTGACAACAGTTGGGCGTCGCGCAACACGTTCAGCGACTGACGCTGTGCGGGAGTCTGCCATTTGGCAAGGTGTGCCAACAGATTGCGCCAGACAAGTCCGGCGACCGGCTCGTGCCCTGCCTTGCGAACGATGTCCAGTGAACACTCAATGTAGAGTCCCTTTCCGTAACGGACTTCCTGAAGTGGCGCGAACCACAACGAATCGCATTCCAAAATTGTATGAACCTCACCCCTACCGAATTTTTGCCGGGCGTTAAGTGCCACCGCATGTGCCTGATCCCAGTCTGGATGATTCCAGAAAGTGAAATCCTCAGTCGTCAATCCGGCGAGCAAAGGGTGTTCGGCATTGGCGACGAAGACGAGCGAGCGTG
>CAZMGQ010000375.1:0-2699 GCA_964565855.1 uncultured Lentisphaerales bacterium
CCGGACCGGACACCTTGGTCGTTCCGTCCCGCCGCACATAATATCCGGCGACACGCAACGCCACCGCATCGTCAACGAGGGGAAGATTGAGCGCCCCTTCGAGGCCCACCCACGAATAGTCGCCGATTGTTGCCTGCCCATAACCGCCGAACTCATAGGTGGGCTTCTGGGAGTTTATGAGCAGCGCACCGCCCGTGGTATTGCGACCGAACAAGGTTCCCTGCGGTCCCTTGAGCACCTCGACACTGGCAAGATCATAGACCGGCATCAGACTCCCATAAGCGGGGAGGGGGACGTCGTTGAAATAGCTGATTACCGACGGCAGTCCGGCGCCGAACGCATCCTTGCCCTGGCCGCGGATGGTCAGGGTGGTATTCACATCCGAACTGGTGCCGGCGAAGATGACTCCAGGGACCAGCCGCTGGAGGTCCGAAGTCGATTGGATATTCTGTTCGACGAGGGCCTGACCCGACAATGCCTAGACGGCCACTGGCACGGTCTGAAGCGATTCCTCGCGGCGACGGGCGGTTACGACGATATCGTCGCTCCATGAGGGCTCGACCCCCGCTTTCGTTGCTTCCCCGTTCTGCGCCGCAGCTGCTGGCATGGAAATATTGATTGCCGAAAAGGCGCAGCCAAGAAGAAGGCCTTGGAGAAATTTCTGGCTCATTCATTGTCTCCCCTAATATAATAAATAATTATTATAAATAAACGTTTCACGTTTCTAATTATGGGTCAGTCAAAGGTCACGGTTACACGCGGGATGTGTCCTTCGATGTGGCCGTGTTCGATGGGGTAATCCGTCACCGGAACTCCGGTATCACGCCCGATATCCAGCATCTCGCCATTGCCGGCGGGAACCAGGACGCTGGAAGGCACTTGCAGGCGGGCCAGCTCCATGCCCTCCGAACTGATCAAGATATTGGCCGGCTTCCCCGCACCCTCGGTTTCGAAGCGCATGCGCAGTTTGGCCGCGCCTTGTGGCAAGACTCGCACGGACTGGACCCGGGCGATCTCCTTGGGATCGCTCGAGCGGGCCCAGATGAAAGAGGGTTTGCCCCGGTCCAGATACAGGCTCCAGCCGCCAAAACGGCTGCCCAGCGCCATGACAACGCCGGACGCCTCGGCCTTGTCCAGCGCCAGTTCGGCATCGACGGTGAAGGACCGTCCCATCAGGAGCGGTTCGCCCGTGGCGGGCAAGCTGACACCCTCGCCCCAGAAATCGAAATGTTTGCGGCCTGAATCGGGCCGTTTACTACGCGCCGGACCGAACCGATGATCCAGCGGGAAAACGTGATTATGCTCCGCCACCTCGTCCCACAGTGCGATCATTTGTTGAAACCGTTGCGGCTCCTTTGCCGAAACGTCCGTCGACTGCGAGAAATCTTTGGATAGATCGTAGAGCGTCCACGCCATCTTCGGCCTGAGTCCGTCAACAGGCACGGATTTCCAAGGGGGGCGGGCGTCATCGCCACTCAAGAACCAGCCATTATGATAAAGTCCGACCTTGCCGCCGATCTCGAAATATTGCGTGCGGGGATTGTCGGGCTCGCATCGGGCGAGGCTGGAGAGCAGGCTCTGGCCATCGAGCGGTTTTTGCTGCGCGCCGAGCACTATGTTCGGTGCGGGCAGCTTTGCCGCCTCCAGCACGGTCGGCACGATGTCGACAAGATGGCCGAACTGCGAGCAGACGCTACCGGGGCGTGCGACATGGCCGGACCATGACAGGATCATGCCGTTGCGTATGCCGCCCAGCATAGAGGCGAATTGCTTGGTCCATCGGAAAGGCGTGTTCATTGCCCATGCCCAGCCAACCGGATAGTTGCCATAGGTCAAAGGCCCGCCCAGACGATCTATATTGGCGATCATCCAATCCTCGTCCTCGTCCAGCGGGCCCATGGAGCGCATCTCGTTGATCGTGCCCCGGGGACCGTTTTCGCCGCTTGCGCCATTGTCTCCGTTGATGACGGCAATGAGGGTGTTGTCGAGTTCCCCCATGCGCTGCAACTCGTTGATGACCCGCCCGAGTTGCTCGTCCTGATAGGCGAGTTGCGCGGCGGCAGCTTCCATCGCGCGGGCTGCGAAAGCCTTTTGCTTCGGATTCAGCGTGTCCCAGGCGGGGATGCCGTCCGGCCGTGGCGTCAGGATCGTCCCTGCGGGAATAATGCCGGCCGCGAGCTGGCGGTGGAAGGTTTCCTCGCGCAGCTTGTCCCAGCCTTGATCGAATTTGCCTTTGAAGCGGGCGATATAGCTCGCCGGCGCCTGGTGGGGAGCATGGGTCGTGGCCGGGGCCAGATAGACCAGGAAGGGCTTGTCGGGAGCGCCTGCCTTCTGATTGTGCACCCAGCGGATGACATCGTCGGCGAGGCGCTTGTCCAGCAACTCGCCCTTGTTCGATGCGGGCGGGACCATGGTCGTGCCGCGATAGAGATTGGGTGAGAACTGATCGGTATCCCCGTAGGGAAAGCCGAAGAAATATTCAAAGCCGAGACCCGTGGGCCAGCTGTCGAACGGCCCGGCCTCACTTTGCTCGCCGCGCGGCACGTTGTGATGCTTGCCGAACATGGCGGTGTTGAAGCCGTTCAGCCGCAACACCTGTGCAATCGTGGCGGTTTCGGACGGTATTCGTCCATTATAACCGGGATAGCCCGTGGCTATGTCGACCAGATAGCCGCTGGCCGCATTATGATGATTGCGGC
>CAZMGQ010000376.1:0-2694 GCA_964565855.1 uncultured Lentisphaerales bacterium
GTCACACATAACGATACGGGTGGTCCAGAAGACATTATTTGCACGCTGTGGCGGGAGGTGTCAGGAGCCGGCGAGCAACTGCAAAGGCACATTGCGATACCAATGATCGCCAGCACGATTGTAGCGGTGGCCCCAAGCAGAAACATACGCGCCCATCGGCCAGCCAAAACAAGCATTGTTGCTGGTGCTGTCTGTAGTTTGTGGACGGTTCTGCTCATCTTTCATCCTTTGCCCGCTATTGGTCTCGCAGCACTGCAAGTGATTTGCCCGACTTGGGACCGATATTCCTTGCCGCCAGAGACCTTATACGGCTTTTGTTAAGTATGACACAACAACGGCCGATTTTGTTTGAGAAAAAGTTTTATCCGGTGAAAATGGTGAATACGGTCACACAAAGAGCTGGGAAAACAACTGTTTCACAACTGGTAGGGACAGATCGCCGAGCCGTCCGCAGGAGGAGGGTAAGGTCGCAAGAGAGATCATAAATCAGAAGAGGCGGCTATGCCGAGCCACGCTGGTCTTGATTGTAGCATAAGCATTCTTGCCTGTACCTCCCCCGTGGGCAGCCAGGTGTTTTGCCTGTAAATTGTTCCGGGAGATTTAGTTAGTCGAACTCGTAAAGCTCAAGATCTTCGAACCAGATCTCGCCCGCAAGGTCACTGATGTAAATCCAGGGACTGAAATAGAGTTCGTTGGCCTGGGCGGTAAAGTTGAGCTCGAACACGTGCCAATCGAAAGTGGGAGATGTTTCGGGGAACCACAACTGTTCACGTCGGACGTATTGTGCGCCGGGAGCCGGGTCCTGGAAACTGTGGGTGAAAAAGCCCGAGTTGTATCTTATCTGGTCAGCCGTCGCAGTCCGTTTTGCGCGGGCGGTGAAACGGTAGTGTTTGCCCGGGACGAGCGCCACGTTATTCGGTCTGACCTCGTCGCCGGTCATACCAGTTGGTCGGAAGCGGAGTGCGTTGTTGCCATGGCTGCCGGCACCGGCAATTATTCTTGCCCGTGGGGACCATTTGCTGTAGCCGGGGGGTGGCTGGGTGCCCTGCTGAGGGATTGAGAAGTCGCCATTGTGCAGCAGGTTGCCCTCACGTGCCGGCGGGGCGCCACGGTTGCGCCGTTCCCAGAAGGCGGCTTCGCGATCCTGCGCGGTGCGGTTGATTGTCTCAACCTCCTGCACCAGTTCGGGGTGGCTGTCGTCGAGGCCCTGCAGCTCAAGGATGCGCCGTACGATTTCGGTGCGCAGGAAATCATAACGGTCTGACGGCCAGCGCAAACGGTCGATCTGTATCTCGCCGGTGAAGGGCGAAGAGGTCCAGCTCACCTGGCTGAAAGGCAGCAGGCTGTCCTCCTTGAGCTCGGCGATGAACTCCCGTGCTTCCTGCTGCTTTTCCCGGTCGATGCCGCTGACGATAATGACTGTTCCGCCAGTATCCTCGTTCAGGCCGTAGGCCAGGTTCTCCAGCGTCTGGAGCAGGTCGTTGTCGAGGATGCCTTCGGCATGTGCCTCCCAGGAGGGGGTGGTGGCGACGAGCGAGCCATCGATGTCGAAGGTCAGGGGGTGGTAGCTCTCGCCCGAGAGGGGATCACGGGTGATCTTCCAGAACTTCCAGGGGATGAGGCCGTTGAGATTCCAGGCCCAGGCCCAGTAGCCATAAGCCTGGCGTGCTATGCGGGGGTCGCGCTCCATGATGGTGCTGTTCTGGTACACCAGGTACATCGACTGCTCTTCCTTGCGGTACTGCATGATCTCTTCGGGACTCGCCGCCTCGCCGCCCATAACTCCCAGCGCGATGCCGTTGTATTTTTTGATATCGATCAGGCCGCTGAGGTCCGGGAAACAGCCTGCCACCAGCGTTTGTTGAGTTTTGCCGCCGGCAGCCTTGATGGCGTGGAGGAAGGGTATCAGGGCCGGGGAGCCGACATTGCCGGGCTCGTCCCAGAGCTCGTAGGCCGGGATGTGCATGCCGAGACTCGCACGCGATGCCATGTGTTCCGCGATGATGCTGGTGACATTCTGGTAAAACTCCGGGGGCAGATATTCCAGCGTGAGGTAGCGGTCGGGCCTGCTTGTGATCGGAGGGCCGCCGGCCATGGCCATGCCCTCGTCGAGGATCTTGCCGTAGGTATCGTAGACGTAATCAAAGTAGTTGCCCAACTCCTTGACGCCGTGTTTTTTGAGCAGCTTGATCGCCTCAAGTTCGGGAGCGCAGATCTGGTACGTCCAGTTGCCCGGGCTCAGGCGATGGAATGAGTCGGGGGGCGAGTAGAAGTGCACGTTGTCGATACTGTGACGGGCAAGATCGGCAATGTGCTGCTCGGTTTCAAACACCATCAGTTCTTTCTCGCGCGTATTGGCCTGTGACCAGGCTGCAGTACCCAGATCGCAGAGCACGGCATTGATGTACATGGCATTGGTCTGGCGCCGGTTGACAGGGTTGAAAGGCAGTACGGCTATGCGGAACTCGCGGGTGGCGATCTCTGCGCCGTTGTTCAGTAACTGAAGCTGCCCGGTATGCACACCGGCCGGTGTATCGGGTGCGACATCGGCCAGCAGCCAGTAGGCGAGAGTTTCGCCACTCTCGAGCCAGTGGGGCTCGGTGCGCCAGATCGAGACATTGCTGTAGCCATACTGCTTGAGGGTTTCGCGACCAATCTGACCGACTGTCAGGCGCGACTGCATGAGCTGGATAT
>CAZMGQ010000377.1:0-2681 GCA_964565855.1 uncultured Lentisphaerales bacterium
GGCCGTCCTCCATCTCCAACACAGTCCCGTCGATCGCCCAGTTGTCGTCCGGTGAGGCAATCTTGCCCTTGAACTCATAGAGTCCCACAGGGTTGTCGTCACGTCGTTCGAGCACATACATACGGTGGTTGGTATGTTTGCTGTTCTTTCCGTCATCGCCGGCGACATAGATGTACCAGGCATCCTGCACACGATGCAGCTCCGGAGCCCAGAGCTTTTTGGCACAACCCGTGTCAGGATCCGGCGCCCAGGCGCGCACCGCCCGAGCCCGTCCGATCCGGTGCAGGTCCTCCGCCTGTCTGATGTAAACGTGGTCAAAAATCGTCTGACAGTAAACATAGCTGTCGTTCCAGAAAATCACCCAGGGATCAGCACCTGACTTTGCGATGGGGTTTGTGAAAGTATGTGGTTTCTCCATGTCTTTCATCTCATCGGCTCTGACAGCAGAAAAAAACATCAGCCCAAAGAAGGTGAACAGGACTGCCGCGAACAGCTTGCCTCGCTTGCTGCAAGATATATCCACACTACTTGCGACTTGATCGACCGACTTCAAATCTTCAAACATTCCGGCACACATTTCCTCAAGTCTCCTCCGTCAAAACCAACCGGCCTCAGCGTTTTTCAACACGTTTACCCCTGCGGTCCGTATCTGCGGGCGCCTGAGTCGAAAACTCGACCTCAAACACCTCACTCTGTAACTGAACAACAAATGGCAGCCGCCCCACAATCCCCCGCTCAAGCTCACGCCCCAGCATGTCGCAGGTCCTGTAGTGCCGCTGCAACAAAAAATCGGCCTGCAGGGCCAGCATACTGTCCTTTTTTTCAACCGACTCTATGCCGCTTACCTTGCCGACCACAAACAGCCGCAATGTTGCCGCCTTTTCCAGCGGACTCCCATCATCACTCAAAAACGCCAGCGTAATCTGACATTTTTCCGGCGGTACCTGCGTCTCCTCAGGAACCACTGAATCTGCTTCACCTTCACCAGCTTCTTCTGTCGACTCTTTTTCGGTCTTTGTCCTGCTCCGCTTGTCTTTTTTCAGCCACTCAAAGCTGATGCCG
The DNA here is from genome assembly GCA_964565855.1 of uncultured Lentisphaerales bacterium. Taxonomy (GTDB): domain Bacteria; phylum Verrucomicrobiota; class Kiritimatiellia; order RFP12; family JAZUKQ01; genus CAZMGQ01. The sequence goes on from CAZMGQ010000377.1 coordinate 1,063, forward strand.
TTGGCAAAGCTTGCCGCCTCCCCGCGAGGGAAGTCTTCGCTTCGGAAAACAACCATATAGTCCGATTCAAGCTGCTGGTTTGTTCCGTCTGTCACCAGCGGGGGCAAAGAAATATCGTTACGGAATGCCAGATGTGCGATCCGGCTCATTATCTCGCCTGTCCCGGATGCGGACTCACTGTCAAAACTGAAGTCGGTTACCGCAGGCCAGAACAAAACTCCCGCCAGGCGTTCTGTTTCGAGACGCTGCAAAATACGTACAAAAAAGTCCGGCGCAACTTCAGCCGCAACGTTACTTTCCATCTCAACGTGTAAAAAAACCGGTCGGCCAGTTTCGTGATCCGGCAGACTCAAACCCTGCCGCAACAATGTCTGATAATCCATCATGTATGACGCAGCTTTGGCGTTCGACTGTTCCGGGGCACCCGACAACTTTCTGTGCCAGGAGAGTGCCGCCACCCGGGCACTGTTGCCCCAGCGCCGGAAAGCCAGTTCCTCGCGTTCCTTGTGTCCCTGCCAGATCTCGAACAGAAATTGGCGCACATCAGCCCGACGTACATCCGACAAATGCATGCCTGTTACCGGCGGATAATCACTGTCCTTCAGTTCGATCCCGAGCAGCGTTCGTTGCACCGGATCAATTTCTGTCCCTTCGAGTGGCGTCAACAGACAGGTATCGTTATCGAGCGATTCATGGGCCGGACGTAGCCCGCCCCAGGCGGATGCGAGGGCATCATCGGTCTCGTACTTTGCATAGAGCCAGGCATTCCAGCGTTGCAACAACAGCCGTACCTGAAACAGCGGCAGACTCTGCCACTCGCCTGCCAGCATCCTTTCAAACCATTGTTCGCCCGCCGCCAGCTCCCAGTAAGCCACCGCAGGATCGTCCGCCAGACGCAGCCCTGTCCGTCCGTTCATCACACGGGCATTCTCACGCATACGATCAATGCCCAGCAGCTCCAGACGCGGATCCCAGACACGTGCCAGCAGGTTGTCCAGCGACAAACCTTCGGGCGGCAGCGAAGCCTGCCACTCTTCCTGCGAAGTCGGATCGTCCAGAATTGCGGCATCGGCCGGCAATGCCTGTCCCAGATGGCCGGCTGCTCCCGGCAACCCTATCCTGATTCCATAGTTGCGGCTCTGGGCCACGACTTCCCGCACCAGACCCGACATTCCCCCCGTGGGACTGTCGGTCAGCAGCAGCAGGTTGTACGAAAATGAAGAGAGTTTTTCCAGCAGTCGTTGCGCAATCTCCGCTTCCGTCAGCGGCAGAAACTCATCTGCCTCTTCCTCTGCGATCTCATGCCGGACAATTTTCGGAGCCCAATCGGCCAGACTCAGTCCGATGCCCCAGAAGCGTATATTGTCGTCACCGACCTTCAGTCGGCGCCCCATGGCCGCAACAAAATCTTCGGCCTGTGGCAAGGGGGGAGCTATATGGTCCAGCAGCGAGGGCTTGTCTTCATTATCAGCCAACAAAGCTCCGGGCAGCAACAGCCCCGCAAGGCAGCACAGGACCAATATCCGTTTCATTATACAAAAAAAATGGAGCGGGTGATGGGAATCGAACCCACGTATGAAGCTTGGGAAGCTTCCATTCTACCATTGAATTACACCCGC
>CAZMGQ010000378.1:0-2666 GCA_964565855.1 uncultured Lentisphaerales bacterium
GTATGCCTGCCGCGCCGGCACAACCACCCCCTACGCCACCCCTGCCGGCAACCTGCCGGCAGAATACCACCGCAACCAGGGGGCGGAGATCGGCGACCCGCGGCCGGTCTCCCTGCGTGTCGGCACGACCCCGCCCAATCCCTGGGGACTCTACGAGATGCACGGCTGTGTCGAGGAGTGGTGCCACGACTGGTATGGCCCCTACCCTGACCGCGAACTGACCGACCCGGTCGGTTACCCCGACGGTGACTTCCGCGTCACCCGGGGGGGCAGCCACAACACCGACATCCGCTACCTGCGCTCCGCCAATCGCGGCGGCCACCTCCCGGAGGACCGCAACTGGCTGATCGGGCTGCGGGTCGCCATCGGCGAACTTCCCGCCACTCCTCCCCTGCCGATGCCACCTCCGCCTCTCTGGGCTCAGAATGTCTCGCAGGAGCGAGTTCAGTGGCAGCCACCGACCACCGAAGACCAGCCGTACTTCAAGGGCCCCCGCCGCTATATCAAAATTCCCCCTCACATGAACGGCCCTGTCTTCGCCAACCACAACCACCAGCCGGCACTGGCAGCCTGTCCCAACGGCGACCTTTTTGCCATCTGGATGACCACCATTCTTGAGGGCGGACGCGAAATGGCTGTTGCCGCCAGCCGCCTGCGTCGAGGGCAGGACGAGTGGGAGCCCGCGGCACCCTTCTGGGACACCCCCGACCGTAACGAAACCGGCTCAGCCCTCTGGTGGGACGGTGCCGACCGCCTCTACCATTTCAACGGCATCAGTGCCGGAGCAACCTGGAACACGCTGGTCATGGTCATGCGTACCAGCGATGACAATGGTGCCACCTGGTCGAAAGGCCGGCTGATTTTTCCGGAATACAACCGCCGCAACCAGGTTATTGCAGGTGTCATCCGCACCAGTAGCGGAGCGATCATGGTTCAGGGGGATGCCAACGCCATCGGCAGAAGGCTCGTCCCCGGTACAGCCGTACATATTTCACACGATAACGGCGCCACCTGGAGCGACCCGGGCGATGGTGCCCCGGTCCCCGATTACAGAATCGGCGGCACCGGCCACACTATAGCCGGGATCCATGCCGGACTTGTCGAGCTGCGTAATGGCAACCTGATGGCGCTGGGGCGGGGCGATCCCTGGCGGGACAGGATGCTGCCCCGCTCCATTTCGAGTGATGGTGGCAAAACCTGGACTTACTCCAGCAGCGGCATCAGGCCCAGTATCGGTATGCGACGGCGTGTGGCCCTGCTGCGGCTCCACGACGGCACACTCTTTCTGGCCACCTTCTGCGACGAGAATACCGGCTTTCCCGACAGCCGCGGCGGAACTGTCAAGTGTGGCGGAGTCTACGGTGCTCTCAGCTTCGACGATGGCGAAACCTGGCCAGTCCGACGCCTGATCACCGATGATGGCCCCGATCGTACCATCGAAACCGCCAGCGGCCTCATGATTACCCTCGGACGGACCAGCAGCGAAGATGCCGGCTACCTGACTGCCATCGAAACACCCGACCGGATGATCCACCTCCTCAGTAGCCGCTACCATTACACTTTCAACCGCAAGTGGCTCGAGACTCCCCAGCCGCCCGCTTTCACCCGCGAGGAACAGTTGGCAAACCAGAGGACACGTCTCTCACAAAGCAGCAGCGATAACGAGCTGGGCGATGCACACTTCCGCATCGGCGAGCTGCTGCTGGAACTCGGCCGGGAAAACCTCGCACGCGAGTCGTTCGAAGCCGTGGAAGCATTGAAACCCGCCGGTGATGACGAGAAGGAGATGCGGCTGCGCCTCAGCAACACATTGATCCACCTCGGTGAACTGCGCCGCAAGGCCGGCGAATATTCATTGGCGGTTGAAACTCTTGAGAAAGCAGCCGGACTGCCCGGCATACGTCCGATCGTCCGCTGCCGGGCCTGGAACATCCTCGGCAAAACCCATTTCGAAAATGGCGACATTGAAGCCGCCACCACCGCCTTTGAACGGGGCGAACAGCTCAGGGATGTGCCGCCCTATGATCGTTTCAATGCTCTCCTGCAACAGGCCGACTACATGATCCGCGCCGGCAACCACGCTGCTGCCGACCGTGTCATCAAAGCCGCCCTCAGAAGCCCCTACCAGGGCCAGCAGAAAGCAGCCGCAGAGTTGGAAGAACGTCTTAAAGAACAAACCAGATAAAAGAGGAGAGAGTCAACATGCGAACGCAGAAAATCACCCTTCTACACCTCGCAAGTGTCATCCTGGCCAGCGCCACCCTGGCGTCAGCCTCCCTTAGCAAACCCAAAACCACCACCATACCGCTGGTGCAGCAGGCACCGGTAATCGACGGGAGACTGGACGATGCCGTCTGGCGTCAGGCGAGCGTCGCCACCAGTTTTCTGAATATGGAGCGCCTCAAGGCAACCATAGGCGAACAGACCAGGGCTCTGATGCTCCGTACCGAAACCGACCTCTACTTCGCCTTTACCTGTTACACGCGGGATCCTGCCAGAATCCTGGCTACTCGGGGACCAGAGTCACGCGACTATCAGGGTCTTTACAGAGATGACGTGATCGAGATCTTCATCGACCCCCGCAGAAGCACGCATGACTGTTATCACTGGATCATCAACTCCCGTGGTGCCATCTGGGATTGCGAAACCCACCGCTAGCCCGAAAC
>CAZMGQ010000379.1:0-2660 GCA_964565855.1 uncultured Lentisphaerales bacterium
ATTGATGCGCCGGAACAAGGCCGTGGCATCGTTGTTCCACGACCACCAGATATTGTTGGCCAGAACTTTGAGAAACGCCAGATTTTCGGGAACCTGGGGGGATACATTAAAAGGACGCAGTTTAAACATGACTCTCTCGATATCGCAGTTTCGCAAACGGGGCGATATTCATTAATAGAATAACCGCCCCGCAGAACGTTGCCGGATTATAGCCTTTTCGGCCCTTTTGCGGCAACTGTGTAATTTCGATGAGAATCAGGTCAGAACTCAGGCACCTTCGAACAGGGCGGTTGAGAGGTAGCGCTCACCGGCGTCCGGCAGGATGACGACGATCGTCTTGTCGTCCATCCCGGGTTCGCGTGCCACCCGCAGTGCGGCGACGATGGCGGCACCGCTCGAGATACCGGAGAGGATGCCTTCCTCTGTCGCCAGGCGACGGCCGAACTCGAGTGCCTCGGTCGTATCGACCTTTACGACCCGATCGACAAGACTGAGGTCAAGCGTCTCGGGAATAAAGCCCGCACCCAGTCCCTGGATGCCGTGGCGCCCCGGCTGCAGCTCTTCGCCAGCCAGCTTCTGCGAGATCACCGGACTCTCCTCGGGCTCAACGGCAATCGAGATCAGCTCCTTGCCCAGGGTCTGTTTGATATAGCGTGAGACACCGGTGATCGTGCCGCCGGTGCCGACACCCGAGATCAGCACATCCACTTTGCCACCTGTGTCCTCCCAGATTTCGGGGCCGGTTGTTTTGGCGTGAATGTCCGGGTTGGCCTGGTTTTTGAACTGTTGCGGCAGGAAAAACTTCTTGGGGTTGGAGGCGACGATTTCCTCGGCACGTGCGATCGCGCCCTTCATGCCGTCGGCTCCGGGGGTCAGTACCAGGTTGGCACCGAAGGCCGCCAGGATGCGCCGTCGTTCGACACTCATGGTGTCGGGCATTGTCAGCGTCAGGCGGTAGCCGCGGGCTGCCGCCACATAGGCCAGGGCGATCCCCGTGTTGCCACTGGTGGGTTCGACAATTTCGACGCCCGGCTTGAGGATGCCCCGTTCTTCGGCATCCCAGACCATGGCCGCCCCGATGCGGCATTTGACTGAGTAAGCCGGATTGCGTCCCTCGACCTTGGCGAGAATCGTCGCTTTCAGGCCTTTGCTCAGGCGATTGATACGTACCAGGGGGGTACGACCGATTGATTTTGTATTGTCCAGATAGATCAAGCTCATTGAAACCTCCGCATGGAACAGACACTATAGTTCCATTTGTCTATGGGCAAACTATACATTATCGCGCTTTACCGCGTCAACCAATAAGTGCATAATTGAGAGTTTCACCTGCATTCATTTGAGTTGGAATTGATTCCCGCTTTATGGAATACTACTTGCAAGTGCCTTTCTGCCAAGTCGGCGAGATCGGCTGCGAACAGTCATGACCAAAGAAATTTCGACAGCTATAGCCCTCCTGGGCGACAACCTGGACTGGGCCAGCCTGTCCCGTAATCGGGGAGCCTGGCAGGTGGAAGGATCGGGCACGGCACAGCTTGAGCCAACCAGGGAAGACGACGATGCCGCGGAAGAAGAAGCGCAGCCGCTGGCAGTCGAAGGGCTCGCAGCTCCCTTTGCACTGTGCCTTCCGGGGGGCGAGATTCTCTTCCGCGCCCTCGAACTGCCGACCACCGATCCGGCCGAGCTGGCCGATATGGTGGCCTTGCAGCTCGACAAGTATCTGCCGTTGCCGCCCGATGAGATGACGATTTCGTACGAGCTGCTCGGCAACGACGAGGTCAATACCCGTGTGATGGCCTGTGCCGTTCCGAATACCACGATCGCGGCGACAGTCGAACGGCTCGGCGAACAACCGGCGCGTGTCGGGCGCGTGGATACTGCCCCCCTGGCGGCGTTGCGCCTGTTGTATGAGCGGGGAACTGTCTTTGCCAACGGACGTGAACTGGTGCTGCTCGATGAGGGGCGGGACATGACGCTCCTCGTGCTTGATGCCGGCCTGCCGGTGCTGATCCGCCCCATCGGGGTGGTTACCAGTCCGGCGGCAGACCTCGTGCGTGCCGTACGGCTTTCGCTGGTCCAGACCGAGCTCGAACAGGGGCCCGGCACTCTCGAACAACTCTCGATTGTCTCCTCGCACCCGCAAGCCGAGTCGCTCAGCCGGGCTGCCGCCGAAGCTTTTGAATGTGACGTCCGGCAATTGCCTTTCGGTGAAAACGACAGCTTTTCGCTGGGCACCGTTTTGCGCAGCCGTGAGCCGGGCACCCTCAACCTGACGCCCGACGAGTGGCGCAGCAGCGTCGCCAGTCGCCATTTCCGTAAACGTCTGCTGCAGATCGCCGGCGGCGGCTTTGCCGTCTGGGCTCTGCTGGCGGCGGCACTCTACGGCAGCCCGGCCGTGCTCGACCACCGGGCAGCCAGGGTCGAGGAGTCGATCCGCGTGCTCGAGCCCCCGGCCCGTGCCGTACGCGATGTGCAGAACCGCGTCCGCATGATCCAGGCCTACATGGATCGCGAGCTTTCCTCGCTCGAAGTCCTGCTCGAAATCAGCGTCCTGCTGCCGGAGGGGATCGAGCTCGGCAGCCTGCGCTACCGGCGCGACGAAAATCGTGTCAGCGTCCAGGGGTCGGCCGAGTCCACGGCCCTCGTCTATGAATACAAGC
>CAZMGQ010000380.1:0-2653 GCA_964565855.1 uncultured Lentisphaerales bacterium
GTTGTGCCCGGTGATGCGGCCTGGTTTGATGAATTGGCACGTAACCGGGATGTTTCGAGCCTGCTGCAACAGTTTGCCGTGATCGAGGGGCGCGAACTGGCGGAAGATGTGCGTGAAAAGGCGACCCGGATTCTGTCGGACCGTTTCGCATTTATCATGAAGGCGGCCGAAACCACGGGAGATGCTGCCGTCGGGACCAGGGCGGTCATCCTGGCTCTGGCTCTCGGTATCGAAAGTGCGGAGCTGGAAGGTTGGATCGAACAGGTGACAGCACCCGAGTTTGTGCTGGAGGCTGCGACCAGGCTGCCGGCCCGCAATATTGAGCGTCTGGTGGCTCTGGTGCCGCTGGCCTCATCGCCCGAAACGGCGAGCGACTTTGTCGATCTGCTGCCCCGGATGTCGCTGACGTTGATTGATGTCGCTTTGCCGAAGCTTCTCACTCACGCCGCCGGGGAAACCCGTCAGGCCATTCGCGATGAGTTTTCGAGCGGCACCGTCTCGCTGGCGTTGCTGCTCTGGCTGGCTCGCAATCAGGGCAAAGAAGAGGTACGCGAACTAATCGATGCGACGACGATTGCGACCCAGTGTCTGGCGGCGCTGGATGCACAGGAATCCGGCGAACGGCTGCGGCTGCTGCATCAGATTGCCAAGCGTTTCGAGGATTCGTCCTGGCTGGCTGATCTGGCCACCAGAATGGATGAAGTGCAGCGTCAGGCCCTGCTCGAGCGTGTCCGCAGCACCGAGGAGGTCTGGGATGCCATTACAAAACGCTCAATTGTGGCGAGCCTGCTGAAGCTCTATCCCGAGCTGACCCGGGCACACAGTGCCGCCGGTGCTGAGGAGGCTCCGGCCCGTCCGCGCATCACTTCCTGGCGCAGTTACAACGAACGGGCTGCACAGTTGAAAAAGCTGATCGAAGAGGATATTCCTTCTAATCTGGAAGATATTGCCCAGGCCCGCAGCTATGGCGACCTGCGCGAAAACTTCGAGTATCAGACAGCCAGGGATACGCAGGGCCAACTGATGACTCGCCGCACCGAGATGGAGCAGGGCTTGAGCGAAGTTCAGGGCAGTGACCTGACGGGACTGCCGCATGACCGGGCGGGTGTGGGTACGACAGTGACGGTGGCAGCCGACGATGGCGAGACCTGGGGCTATAACGTACTGGGCGAGTGGGATCTCGATGACGAGCAGGGAATTATCCCCTGCAGCAGTCCGCTGGGACAGGCGCTCGAAGGGCATGTGGTGGGAGATCGCATTTCCCTGCCGTCGGGCAAAGAAACGCGCGAGGTGACAATCAAGGCGATCGGGCCGCTATCGGCGGACTTGCTGGCCTGGGCTGCCGGGGGCAAAAGCTGAGAATGGAGGCTGAAAGATGCCAGGTGAAGCTGCACTCAATATTACAACATGGGATTTTGTAATCCGAATGCTGCTGGCTGCCATCATGGGCGGTCTGATCGGGCTGGAGCGCGAAATGCGCGCCAAGGAAGCCGGATTGCGGACACACTTTCTGGTGGCGTTGGGCAGTGCGCTCTTGATGATCGTTTCGCAGTGGGGCTTTCAGGGAGCGGTCGATATACCAGGCACGCGCAGTGCGGATGTCGCACGTGTCGCATCACAGATCGTCAGCGGAATCGGTTTTCTCGGAGCCGGGACGATCATTGTACAGAAACAGTCAGTTCGCGGGCTGACCACGGCAGCCGGACTCTGGGTTGCGGCCGGCATTGGCATGGCTATCGGTGGCGGCCTCTATGTCGTGGGACTGGTCGGGACCGGGCTGACACTGTTGGGGCTCGAGCTCTTCCACCTGTTGCGCAACGTCAAGAGCCAGTATGCGACGGTGGTTTTCCGTACCGAAAAACGTGACAACCTGCTCAAAGTTACCAGTGCGCTCAACGAGCAGGGATATCGGATTATCAACTGTTCTGTTTCGGCCGAGAGCCGTCCCGGCGGCAATGAAAGTCTGCGCGTAAAAATGTTTATGCGGGGACATTCATTCAACGATGAAAACCACCTGCTGCTTTTCATGCATCAGGTGAGCGGCATCACGATCGAAAAAATCGAATAGATGAGGGACGTCACTCGGGGTGTAACCAGACGCTTTTATTCCGTGCCTTCGCGCAGTAGCTCCACCGTCTCCCTGCGGGAGGTGATGATGGCGGGAATGATGGCCGCCACGAGTGAAAGGAGCAGGGCGGCACCGTTGGCAAGCGCCAGTGCCCGCCAGGGCATCTGAAAAGCGATCGGCATACCGCCGAACATCATCTTGGCACGGGTATAGCTGGTAAAGCACCAGCCGGTTTCGACACCGAAGAGCAGACTCACAAGACAGGCGGCGATGCCGATCAGAACGCCTTCGATACAGACCATGCGCAGGAGCTGCGAACGTGCCAGACCCAACGCCCGCATGCGGCCGAATTCGCGTCGGCGCGACTGTACCGAGGCCACGATGGCACTGACGATACTGAGTGACAGGAAGCCGAGCGCCCAGAAGGGTATGCGTGACATGTTGCCGATAATATCTTCGGCATGTTGGGAAGTGCCGCTGGCGACACTGTCGCGGTGGCTCACCATCAGACGGTTTGCATCGCCGCTGCCACGCATCGCCGCTACAGCAGCGGCGACAAGGTTGGTTCGGTCGGCTGGGATTGGC
>CAZMGQ010000381.1:0-2641 GCA_964565855.1 uncultured Lentisphaerales bacterium
GAATGAAGACCTGCTGGGCATCGGTGGTGAAGCCGGCGACGGTGCGGGTGCCCGGTTCGTAGGCGGCGTAGGCATAGTCAAGGCCCCGGGCGGTGGTAATCTGGAGCAGGCCGTAGCCATCGTCCAGTGAGCCGGAGGTTATGACTTTGGATACAAAGCCGGGGGCGTTATCCTGCAACAGCTTGCCTTCGCGATCGGCAAACTCGACGACGTTGCCGTAGATTGTCGAGGCGGTGTTGCGCCGCTGGATGATGGTCTTGGGGCGCTCATTCTGGAGATGACCGTCGCCGATGATGACTTCGGTATCGCTGCCGCCAGAGGCTACGAAGCGCACCTGCTTGCCATCGAGACCGAAGGTGGCCTGCCAGGCCCGGTCGAGGCTGCTGCGCTGGACATTATCCAGCTCGCTGTAGCCGGGATTGTGCGGCGGCGCGAGGGGCTGGTCGATCAGTTCGAGGTCCGTCGCGAAATCGCCACGGATATGCCAGCAGAGATCCATCTGACGCGGAACGCGGGCGAAGACGCCGAAAAGGTCGGCCATGTAGTCGCCGCAGACGAAGAGCGAGCGATCCTGCGTGACGCCGGCGTAGAGTTCGGAGCCGTTGGCTCGCTGCATGCCGAAGGTGTCGGCAGGGGCATAGACGAGCAGGGTGGGGTCGGGGTTGGCCTGCGAATATTCGTCAACCACGAGCGTATTGTGCGCCATGGTGGTACGGTACCAGTTGCGGTAGATGGGCTGTTCGTACCAGACCGAGCCGGGGTCGGGCATGACCCGGCCGCCATGGGCCCAGAGGTCGATACCGAGGCGGTCGGGGTGACCGTGTGAACGCATCGGGGTATAGTCGAGCAGCAGGTTGACGGTGCCACGTTCGTCGGTGAGGCGCAGAACGCCGAAGCCGACATCGAAAAAGTTGACGCTGCGCCATTCGATGGCGGGGATGGGGGCGTCGCGGTCGCGGTCGTAGAGGCGCGAGAGAGGAAACATCTGGTACTGGGCCGAGATATGCATGGCCGTTTTGTCGAGTATCAGCAGATAACGCGGATCTCTGTAGCGTTCGTAGGCGAACTCGTAGAGGTAGCTGTCCTGGCCGACAACCGAACCGTGGCCCGAGTCGTGCAGTGCCGGGGTACTCAGATTGGGGTAGGAGATCTGGAGCGGCGAGTCGAAGAGGCTCTTGAGAGCGCCGTCACGGTAGCGGTAGAAGTCAAGCCCGTTGCGCCAGCCCATTTCGGCATAGGCAATCATGGCCTGCAGGGCCATAAACTGATAGCCCATGGCGCCTTCGCTCCAGAGACCATCGGGACCGATGCAGCTTTGGCCGAAGTGGAAAAAAGCACCGCCGAGGATGTTGTTTTCATCGCCGATAACGTTGCGCTGACGTCCATAGAGACCGATCTGGATCAGCTCCGCATCATCCGTGGCATAGCCGCACATCAGGACACAGGCCATGGCGATGGCGGACCAGTTGGTGGGGGCGCTGATCATGGCACGGTTGGCCAGAATATGGTGAGCCGAGGCCTTGATGAGGTTGTTTTCGATATGGGCCCGGTCTTCAGCGTTGAGCGAGGGAGAATCGTGGATAAAGTCGTAACCACGGGCGATCTGGATCATCCAGATGGCGTCGCCGAGACGCTGGTCGAAGACCTTGCTGGGGTCGTGGTTGAATCCCGGCCTGGCACCGATGCCATAATTGGGGTGGGCATCGGCATAGGCTTTGAGCAGTTCAATGGCGAAACGCGCGTACTTTTCATCGCCCGAGAGCTGATAGGCGGTACCGAGGTTGGCAATATCGAGCGCCAGCTTGTTGTGGATTCCCCCAACCTGGGGGTCGGGCAGGTGCATCCAGGCACCTTTGTCGTCTTTCTGCGGCTGGGGAATGCCGAGAGGCAGGGTCATGCGCTCTTCGAGGCCGCGAATCAGCGACTCGTACTGGGTCTTCAGCTCCTGGTTGGTGGCAAGCATCTGCCGGTAGTGGGCGACGTCCTGCTTGTCCCAGATCGTGCGCGGGTGACCCTCGGCCTGACGCGGTTCGCCGCGGACTGCGACTTCGCCGGCGACAATCGAGCCCATGGTGGGGGCGATCGAGTTGGCGTCGGGTGCGACGGCATAGTTTTCGGGCTTGCTCATCAGGGCCTCGACATCGGTCGAGGACCAGACTTTGATGGTATGAATACCGCCCCAGTTAGGACCGGTGCGATCTCCCTGTTGGCGCAGAGGATGTTCTTCGAGAACTTTCAGGGTGACTGTCTGACCATGTGCCTTGAGCGGAATGCGGGTGGGCACAGGTTCGTTGGGCAGCTCCATCCGGGCCTTTTCTTCGCCATCGACGCTGATTTCCAATGTTTTCACAAGCCGCGTCAGGTGATAATCGAGTGGTACGATTTCAATCTCTTCGATATCGACCGGAATTACTATCCGTACGTCGATCACGGCACCGATCATGGGTGCCCCGAAGAGGGTTCCCCTGCCACCGAGGGCGTTGATGACCGGCCAGTCGCGGTTGAAAGGGGCACCGCCGGACTTGGCAGTGGCTCCGAGGTTGGAGCGCGAAACGTTCTGGAGCGGCGCTGCCTCCTGAGCTTGTAGAGGCACAGACAACAGCCAGGTCAGGATCAGGATTGCGGGGGTTCTTAAGCTGAC
>CAZMGQ010000382.1:0-2640 GCA_964565855.1 uncultured Lentisphaerales bacterium
CGGGAGCATGCCGCCTTCGTCCGCCACGTCAGTTGCTTCGTCAGTCTGCTCGACCGGATCGGGGTCGCGACTGAAGAACTTCTTCAGATTCCACGTGTCACGCAGACTCAGGAAAATAGCGAGCCCGATAATAAGAGCGGCGAAGACGTTGACCAGCCAGTTGAGCAGCTTGGGCGGAACCTTGCGGCGTGTGATTCCCTCGTACAAGGCAAACATGATATGTCCGCCGTCCAGTACCGGCAAGGGCAAAAGGTTGATCACCGCCAGGTTGACATTGAGAAAACGCACGAAGCCGAGGGTCGAAACCAGACTCTGCAAGAGGCCGATCCACATCTGGGCCAGGATGAAGATCGGACCGGCGACGGCTTCGCGGACCTGACCCGATTCGCCTTTGTGCTTGGGTGCAAAGAGAGCCTGCAACATGCGTCCGATCGCCCGGGCATCGCCCTTGACCTGCAGCCAGGGGCGGCGGTATTTCATCCAGGGACGGATGGCCGGTACCACATCCACCGGAATCATGCCGACGAGCCAGCGTTCCAGTTTGTCGTCGTACTGCGGCTGCAACTGCAGCGACACCGTCTGCTTGGCGCGCAGAACCTGGAGTGAAAGCGATTGACCCTCCGAGGCCTGTACGGCTGCTATGAAGTCTTCGCTGCCATAGATCGGCTCGCTATCAGCCTCGATGATGATATCGCCCTCCTGGAGGACGCCGACAGCCGGCATGTCGGGCATGATTTCGTGGACAGTACAGAGGGTGATCGGGCGCAGACCATCCAGCGAACGGTAGCCACTGCGTTTGTCTTCGGTCAGGGGTGCTTCGACCTGCCGGACGGCGCCATCGACACGGTTGGAAATGATCAGCTCCACACTGCGATCCTGCCCGCCCGAGACCAGATGACACTCAGTGGCAAACTCATCCCAGGTATCGACCGCCTTGCCTTCGACCGAGAGGATCTGGTCGCTGCGGCGGAGTCCTGACACTGCCGCATCACTTTCCTCGGCAACGTGTCCGACAACCACACCGCCCAGTCCCGGTGCCAGTTCGGGTGTCGGAGCGGCGGCGATGATGAAGGCCAGGATAAAGGCCAGAATGATGTTGCCGAAGGGACCGGCCAGGCTGACCACGATGCGCTTCCACCAGGTGGCGGGGGGAACTTCGATCGGCTCGCCATGTTCGCCCTGGATCTGCGCCATGCCGGTCGGATCGAGCTGGGGCAGGGCGACATAACCGCCGAAGGGAATCCAGCCAATCTTGTATTTGGTGCCGCCGATTTTGCGTTCGACAATCGAAGGACCGAAACCGATCGAAAATGCATCGACCTTCAGGCCCAGGGCACGGGCCGCCAGATAATGGCCCAGCTCGTGAAAAAAGACGGTCAGGCCGAAGAAGCCGACGACCACGATGGCAGCCACAAGGCCGATCAGAATATTAACAAGCATTTACTTAACTCCCTGTGAGCATCATGTGGGCGATTTCACGCGACCGGGCATCGGCCTGTACGACCTCATCCAAACTGTTGCAAGCACCCTGCGGGTGACTTTCGAGAACTTTTTCAACCGTCTGCCAGATAGCGGGGAAGGGGATCTGCTCCTGCAGAAAAGCCTCGACCGCGACTTCGTTGGCAGCGTTCATCACCGCCGGTGCGCTGCCGCCGGCCAGGGCGGCCTCCCGTGCCAGACGCAGACAGGGGAAACGTTGCAGGTCGGGTTCCATAAAGTTGAGCGACCCGGCGGCGGCCAGATCGAGACGTGGTAAAGTGGGGTTGGCCGGACGTTCGGGCCAGGTCATGGCATACTGGATTGCCAGCCGCATATCCGGCACGCCGAGCTGGGCCAGCATGGCGGCATCGTTGAACTCCACCAGCGAATGGACGATGCTCTCGGGGTGGATCAGCACATCGATCCGCTCGACCGGAATGTTGAAGAGCCAGCGGGCCTCCAGAATCTCGAGTCCCTTGTTCATCATCGTCGCCGAGTCGATCGTGACCTTGGGTCCCATGTTCCAGCGCGGATGGTTGAGCGCATCGGCGACGGTGATGGAAGCAAAGTCGAGGTCTGGTCGCTGGGCGAAGGGTCCGCCAGAAGCGGTGAGGATCAGACGCCGGATCTGGTTTTCGATCGGGTCTGTGGCAGAGTCCTGACCCTGCCGCACGCACCAGGGCAGGCGACGCGTATCCTGCAGGCTCTGGAAGAGGGCACTGTGTTCGCTGTCGATCGGCAGGAGGCGGACACCGTGCTTTTCGCAGAGGTCGCAGACCACCTGTCCGGCTGAGACCAGCACTTCTTTGGTGGCGATGGCGATATCGTGTCCGGCCTTGATCGCCGCCACCACCGGCTGCAGCGCAGCCATGCCGACGATGGCACAGATTACCAGATCGACCCCGTCGGCGGCGGCCAGCTCAGCTACGCCGGCGATGCCGTCGAGCACTTCGGTGCCGGCCGGGGCATCGCTGCGGGCAGCACTGGCGGAGGCAGAGTCGGACAGTGCCACACGTTTGACACCGAATCTCGCAGCCTGTTCGAGCAGGCGGGTGTGGTTGGAATGTGCTGCCAGGCCCACGACGCGGAAATCATCCGGCAGGGCTTCGACCACTCGCAGGGCATTTTCACCGATCGAGCCGGTGCTGCCGAGTATCACAA
>CAZMGQ010000383.1:0-2636 GCA_964565855.1 uncultured Lentisphaerales bacterium
CATGCACTTTCCTTTGCGCTGGCGGCTCATGGGGACATTCGCCCTCCATTTTTAAGATCAACTGAGAGCAAAATTTTTGCGTTCCGGGTTTTGTCCACTGGCTGGACACCAGCCCGGTCGGGTGGCATACTCTTTTGCTGTAAAGGCGGCAATTGTTCGAATGTTGGAGAAGAGAGTTTGGGTTCACGACTGGAAGTTTGGGAGAAGAAACTGCACGGAGTTCTGCAACGGGTGGATGTGATGCTGGAAAATGAGTTCGGCGACCGCTGGCCGCTGCATCCGGCACGGCCACCGCGTGGCACGGCTGCCAACCCGCAGTATGACGGCCTCTTCCGTCTCACAGCCAGCTTTTCGGCCGGCATCGGCTCCGAACTTGGTCCCGGCTATGTCTTTCGGGTCGAGATGGTTACCCTCTCCGCCATACCCACCAAAGTACGTCAGAAAATCGAAACGAAGGCCGTCGAACGACTGCGCGAACTTCTGCCCGAAGCTTTTCCGGGTCGCCAATTGGAAGTCGATCGCGACGGCAATGTTTTCAAAATCTACGGAGACCTGACACTGAGCTGATTATGATTGCCGACTGGACGATGCTGGCTGCCAATCCGATCTGGCCTGATGCCCTGCGGCTGGGCACACTGATACACATTGTCATTTTCGCCACCGTGGCACTGCACTGTCTGATCAATCCACGCGAATCACGCTCAACCATCATCTGGCTTTTTGCCGTCTGGGGCTTCCCGATTGTCGGCGCCTTGCTCTATGCCGCCTTCGGCAATTCCCGCACCCCCCGCAAGGCCTGGAAAAAGGAACGTTCGGAACGTCGCTTTGCCCATGCACGCAGTCAGCGCGAGGGCGAAACCCAGCCCTTGGCCTACTGGCGCAGCTTGATGGCCGCCCATATCGACCAGCCGGACTCAGCCCAGACTTTCAACCGTGTGCTCGACCGCATTACCCCCGATCATCCACTGCTGGGCGGCAATGCCGTAGACCTCCTGCTCGACGGCACCGAGACCTACCCCGCTCTGCTCGAAGCCATCGAAGAAGCGCAACACCATATCCACCTCCTCTACTATATCATCGGTCACGATGAGCTGGCACGCAAAATCCTCGATGCCTGTGCCGACCGTGCCCGTGCCGGCGTCAAGGTCCGCATCCTGTTCGACGAGTTCGGCTCGGCCAAGGCCAGCCTCTCACGGATGTTCCACCGCTATCGGCGTGTCCCCAACATGCGTATTGTCGGCTTTACACAG
Organism: uncultured Lentisphaerales bacterium; assembly: GCA_964565855.1. Taxonomy (GTDB): domain Bacteria; phylum Verrucomicrobiota; class Kiritimatiellia; order RFP12; family JAZUKQ01; genus CAZMGQ01. Next base: position 1,251 of record CAZMGQ010000383.1, read on the forward strand.
GTCAATATTCTCAAACAGCGCATTCAGGTCAATCTGCGCAACCACCGCAAAATCGCTGTCATCGATGGCATAGTTTCCTTTACCGGCGGCATCAACCTGCACAATGGACACCTGCCATCAGAGGGCAAACTCGCCATTCGCGACTACCACTTCCGCATCCGCGGCCCGCTCGTCAACGAGCTGCAATATACTTTTCTGCGCGACTGGTTTTTCATGACCGGCGAAAATCCCGAAGAACTGCTCAGCGAAACCTACTTCGGATGCTGCGAAGCGGTCGGCAATATCTCTGCCCGCGTCGTCAACAGCGGCCCCTCAACACCCGGCCATTCGCTGGAAGATCTCTTCTTCAATGCCCTTTCGCAGGCGCAGCACCAGGTTGTGGCAGTCACTCCCTACCTGGTGCTGCCCCCCACCCTGATCCAGGCCATGCGCATGACAGCCATGCGGGGTGTCAGTGTGCGGCTGGCCGTTCCGGCCAACAACAACCACCGTCTCGTAAAGTATGCCTCGCGCGCCCAGTACACCGCCCTGCTCTCGGCCGGTGTCCGCATCTTCGAGCGTCGCGGCCCCCTGCTGCATGCCAAGGCCATGGTGATCGACGAATCGCTCAGTATCTTCGGCTCCGCCAACCTCGATGTCCGCAGCCTGCGCCTCAACTACGAGACCAATGTCGTCAGCTATGACCCCGACCTAACCAATCGTCTCATGGCCGAAATGCTGATCGACCTCGCCGAGAGCGACGAGATCGAGCTCAACATCTGGTCAAAACGTCCGCGACGTCAACGACTGCTGGAAAACCTCTTTGCCCTGTTTTCCCCGATCCTGTGACGTCGTCGGCGCATTCAGAGTTCAAGGTTTTTTCGTGCCCGAAGGCAGCGGAATATCAAACCCCGTCGGCAGAGGTTTGCCGAAGTTCGGGGTGCCATCAGGGTGCCAGTCAAATTTCTGAATCCGCACATTGCGCTTCCAGCCACTGCCCTGGCTGATGGCGGCATGATAGACAATCCAGTCCTCCCGACCATCGCGCGACTTCACAAACGAAGCATGACCGGGACCGAAAACGACGTCGGTTTTCTCAAAAACAGCTTCCGGCTTTTTGCGCCACGATTCCGCATTCAGCGGGTCTTCGCCCACCAGCTCCAACAGCCCAAGACAGTAGTCATCGGTCCAACTGCCGCTGGCGGAATAAATGATGAAAGTCTGCTTGCCGTTGCGCAGTATCTCGGGTCCCTCATTGATCAGCGGATGCCCATTCAGCTCCCAGGGCAGCTCCGGACGTGAAATCAGCACCCTTTCACCACTGATGGTCCAGGGGTTGGACATCGGGGCAATGTAGAGGTTCTGTGCCACGTTGGAACGCCCCTCCCAACCGGACCAGATGAAGAA
>CAZMGQ010000384.1:0-2621 GCA_964565855.1 uncultured Lentisphaerales bacterium
TACTGGCCGGAAGAGCTGTTGTCAGGACAAAGGTTTCGCCATCCTTGGTCATGGTGTGCGGGAACCAGTAGAGCCCATCGGTATATCTGTAATAGAGTATAGCAACTTCGTCGCTGACTTCGCCAAGCACGTCAACCGAAAGTACGGGAGAAGAGGTCTGGTTTGCCAAGCGTGAAGTTTCGCCTCCCTCAAGCCCAAGATTCGTCGGCACGACTATTGAAGGTGCTTCGCGCAGTACAATATTGTCAATTAACAAACGGCCATAATCTGTACCTGGTTGGTCACAACCGATAATAAGGTATTTGCCGGATACATTGTATTCATCAAAAACAATCGTATGGCTTTGCCAGTCTGTGTTAGCCGACAAGACAATGTTTGTAAAGGGGACATAATCTGTTGGTTTATTTTGAGAATCATGTAAGAATACAATACATGTTACATCGTTCGTCTCTGGGGGATTGAATTTGTAAGTGGCGGTCTCGAAGGTCAGTGTTCCAATGTTGCCACTTAATTCTGGACTTGACCAATAACGCAAATCTCCATTAGCTCTAGGTAGAATTTGACCAACCATTGTAGTGCGTGTGGCAGCCTGTACTTCATTAGTTGACACCATCGATCTGTGCCGTCTCCAGCCGTCTGGCATTAAAATCACAGTAGTGCCGGGCGTTATAGTCGGATCATAAGCCTCAAAATCCTGCTGCGCCATAATCGGCAACTGGGCCTTCGCCAGCCCCACCGAAAACACCGTAAACAACAACCACAAGCAACTCTTTTTGACAGTATTCATGACTGAGCCTTTCTCCACCAGCTATTGATTGCAACAGTATAGTGCAGGGTGCCTCAAAAAAACAACCATAAAATTTACCCCGCCCGGATCGACCTCACAACGGCAGCCAGGATAAAACTTCCTGAATCAAGGCATCCCAATAGCTCCACTCGTGGCTGCCGGACCCCTCGGTGTAAGTCAACGGCAGTCCGGCGGCTTTGGCGGCATCCCGGAAGATCAGGTTCTCCTCGTATATAAAGTCTTCCGTTCCACAGGCTTGAAACAGAGCCGGACAGTCGGCAGCATCCAGTTGTTTTATGACGGCGAGCAGGTTGTGAGGCGGCCCTTGCAGCACCTCCGGACTGTCAAAGACAGTCTCCATCAGAGGACCAAACGACTCCCAGTCGCGCCCGGCCATGTTGAGTGCTCCCGAAAGCGAGGCCGCTGCGGCATACTGTTGCGGACGGTTGAGCGCCAGCTTGAAGGCACCATAGCCGCCCATCGAGAGTCCTGCCACGAAGTTCAGCGCCCGCTCCCGAGCGATCGGAAAAAAGCCCTGCATCAACTGTGGCAGCTCGTCAGCCATGTAGGTGAAGTACTTTTCGCCATGCGCCATATCGGTGTAAAACGACCGGTGACCGTTCGGCATGACGACCGCCAGGCGATAGCTTTCCAGATAACGTTCGAGCGATGTACGACGCTGCCAGATTGTGTGGTCATCCGACAGTCCATGCAGCAAATAGAGCACAGGCAGCCGCTCGCCCGGCTTGATGTCGTTGGGCAGCATGACATTGGCGCTGGATTGTATGCCCAGCGTCTGCGAGAAAAAGTTGGCGTGAAAAAGTGCCATCGTTTGCTCCTTGGTTTTCTGTCAACGGGTTCTGTCCCCTACCGGAAACAGATCGATATGATATCAGTAAAGTTCTCCACAAAGTGCAGTGTGAGGCCCTTTGTCAAGTGCTCAGGCAACTGTTCGTAATCCTTGCGATTGGCTTCGGGAACAATCAGCGTCTTGATTTTGCTGCGACGGGCGGCAAGCACCTTTTCCTTGAGCCCCCCGATCGCCATGACCCGCCCCGAGAGTGTCAGTTCACCGGTCATGGCCACCCGCAGCCGCACCGGCTTGCCGACCGCGAGTGAGTATAGCGCAGTTGCCATCGTTATTCCAGCCGAAGGACCATCCTTGGGTGTCGCGCCCGCCGGTACGTGCAGATGAATTGTATTTTCGGCAAAGAAACGAGACGCCGCAGAATCCTCTGCCAGCAGCGAACGGACGTAGGTATAGGCCAGTTCGGAAGACTCCGACATCACACCGCCCAGTTGGCCGGTATGTTTGAAGCCTGGCTTGCCTTCAGCAACGTTGATTGCCTCGACCGGTAGCGTATCGCCACCCATGCTGGTCCAGGCCAGACCGATGACAACACCGACACCCGGCTTTTCGACCTTGCCGTCATCAAACTTGCGGTTGCCCAGCCACTCGGAGACGTCGGATGCCTTGACGCTGATCGGATCCTCATGCCCGCCGACAATCTTGCGGGCCGCCTTGCGCATAACTTTGCCGATCTGCAGTTCGAGCCCCCGCACGCCCGGCTCGCGGGCATAGCCGTCGATGATTTCCGACAGGGCTCCACGCGTAAAGCTTAGCTGACGACCGTTGAGACCGTTGGCCTTGCGCTGCTTGGGCACCAGATAGCGGCTGGCAATTGAGAGCTTCTCGTCCAGAATGTAACCGGCGATATGAATGACCTCCATCCGGTCGAGCAGCGGACGCGGAATCGTATCGAGCTGATTGGCCGTACAGATGAAGAAGGCATTCGAGAGATCGAACCGTACGGCGAGATAGTGGTCGAGGAAA
>CAZMGQ010000385.1:0-2615 GCA_964565855.1 uncultured Lentisphaerales bacterium
AACTGTGGCAGAGCGTGCTCGACAAGGGGCACGACATCCAGTCGCACACCCACACGCACCTGCATGTCGATGAGCCGGACTGGCAGGACATCGAATGGGAGTACAGCGAATCGAAGCGGCAGATTGAAGAGAACCTGCCCGGTCACAAGGTGCATTTTCTGGCCTATCCCGGCGGACGAAACTCCGGCAAGAACGACCGTGATGTCGCGGCCAGGTACTATGCCGGTGCCAGGGCTGTGACGGGTGCCATTCCCGCCGCCAACGCCGTCAACTACATGGGGGTGATCTGTGGCATGCCGCGATCGCTCGACGACCCCAAGTCCCGCATCGCCAATCCGCGCTTTATCCTGACTCCCGGCAAGCGGGCCTATCGCAGTTGGTGTGTGGTGCTCTATCACAAGATCCAGGATCAGTCGCAGGATACGCCGTTTCTCAAGTTTCTCGAATCCGAGAAAGACTCCCTCTGGATCGGACTTTTCGGCGAAGTCTCACGCTATGGTCAGGAACGCGATACGGCCACGCTCAATGTGGTCGAAAACTCGCCGCAACAGATCAGCTTCGACCTGACCGACAGGATGGACGACGACATCTTCAATTTTCCGCTGACGATCAAAGTACGCCTCTACGACGAATGGCGGGAAGTGGAGGCCACACAGGCCGGCGAGGCGGTTGAAGTCAGCATGGTCGGGCACGAGGGTGCCCGTTTCGCACTGGTCCAGGCCGTGCCCGATCGTGGCACGGTTCGCCTGGTTCCAAAAGCACAAACACAAAAACCATAACCTGAAACTGTAAGAGGTAACACTTTGTTTTTCTGAAACATGCATTTTCCTTTGCGCTATCGGCGGCAAGAGCCTGCCGCCCTCCATTTTGATATTGCCTTTGGGTGATGGTTTTTTGGAGGGTGTTGCGCCGTCAACGCCGCAAGCGCAAAGAACTGGTGCATGATAGAGCAAAAGTTTCTGCAGTTTTGAACAGAGAAAGAGAGAGGGCTAAAATGAAGAAACATCTCATGACTTGCAGCCTGCTGGCTGCCTTGATTTGCGTTGCAAATCTCACAACCGCCCAGGACATCACCTGGAGTGGTGACGGTGATTCTGACAACAGTGGCAATTGGAGTGACGGTGACAACTGGGGCGGAGGTATTCTGCCATCAGATGCTGATCGGGTCATATTGCCGACAGTTACCAGTGGGACCAGAACCGTGACACAGGATATTGCCGGCGGAGTAGAAATTAACGCCCTGCGTTTCGTGCAGTCCGGCAGTGATGGAGTAAACCGTCTTTCACTCGACGGCAACATCGCCCTCATGAAACCCACTGGGGAAACCACCAGTCTAACTGGAACTACCAGTGCGATGCAATGGGACCTCTCAGGTGGAGCGACAGTTGAGCAGGCGGTCATCGACCTGAACGGTTATTCAATCACAATCAAACATACAATCAGTACTTCCAAGATTGGTGCAGCTTTCGGTGGCATTATCAATTTTAATCAGCCTGGGTCAGCCATTTACGGAACCAGTACGGGGCATACCGGGCTCAACGTCTATGGTAAGCTTATTGCGACAGCCGATGGCTGGATGGGACGGAGTCATGGAGGCACTCAGTCGACCGCCAATGTAGATCTACGAATCAGGGCCGGAGCGGAGCTGAAGGTGATGGATGGAGCCGATTTTTCGGTAAATAAAACCGGCAGAGTCGGTCTGGACAAACCAACTTTTACACTTACAAACTATGGCCTGATTAATGTGGAGGAGGGAGCAACTCTGTCGGTTATAAGAGAGCCCACAGGCAGTTCGGGAGGTTCGCCACTAACACGCGTCATCAATGCTGCCGACGGCACAATGGAATTAGCGGGCAAAATGCGGATGCGGGCTCAGTCAGCGGCTGATTCGGACACTAGTTCTCCCATCAACAATAACGGTCTTTGGATCGTCGACGGTGAGCAGGTCAGCATTGAGCGTCTGACAACAGGCCGTTATACGGCAGTAATCTGCATGCCGGTGTTTAATAACGGTGCAACAGGCACATTGCGCGGCAACAGCTGGGAAGACTGTCTGGAGTTTGATGAAGAGGTTGCCGACGGTACACGTCGTATGCCGATCTTCAACTCCGGCAAGATTGCTCCTGGGGCCGGTTCGGCGGCGGAAGATCTGGCTTCGGTCGGTCTGCTGACCCTGCGCGATATCGATCTGGTCATGGAAGAAACCGGAGTCATCGAACTCGACATCGGCGGCGCCAAAGAGGCGGAGATGGATCGGCTGGTGCTGGCTAAAGGCCTCAATGATCCGGCCGACGATGCCGGTACGCTCGACCTCACGGAAGGCGGCACCTTGCAGCTTGTGACAGCCAACGATTACGATCATCTGACCTCGTTCCGGCGTCCGGTGATTACGGCCGGTAGCGTGACGGGTGAGTTTGAGACGGTCAAGCTGGATGGCGAAACTTTCACTGACAACGAACTGGAATTCGCTAACGGCGTACGTTACGAAGTCGTGTACGAGGCTGACGCCGTCTGGCTCTACTGCTTCGGCATCGATAACCAGACGACGATTCTGATTTATTGAGGTTAAATACCTCACACGAAGGCACAAAGGCACTAAGGAAGAGCCTTTTGGG
>CAZMGQ010000386.1:0-2614 GCA_964565855.1 uncultured Lentisphaerales bacterium
GATGCCTCGGTGGACCACTCGGAAGAAGGTGCGGCCGGTGAAATCTTTTTCGCCGCCCTGCAGAGTGCAGCCTTTGTCGAATCTGACCCTCACAAGCTGATCGAGATCGGCCTCTCATATATCGACTCCGACTCCGCCATGGCCCGTGCCATACGCATGGCTGTCAAGTGTCATGCCGAAGGCGCCTCCATCCCCGAAGCCCGCAAGCGCATCCACAACACCGCTCCCGGCACCTTCGGTCTCCAGCCCTGCAAACTCTCCGAGGTCGATCGCTCCGACCCCGACTTCGCCATCGGCGAGCCCGGCATGGATGCACCCGAAAACTGCGCCTATGCCATCGCCGGCTGGCTCTATGGCGAAGGCGATTTCGGCCGCGCCATCTGCATTGCCAACTCCTTCGGTGAAGACACCGACTGTACCTGTGCCACGCTTGGCGCCGTCATGGGCATCATTTCAGGTGCCTCGGGGCTGCCCGAAAAATGGGTCAAACCGCTGGATGACAAAATCGAAACGCTCTGTATCGACAAAACCACCGGCCAGCTCTGGGTGCCGCGCACTGTTACCGAACTGACCGACCGCATCCTGCGCACAACCCCGCTCTTTCTCGGCCGCGAACACTGCGATCTGCTCAATCCCGGCGGCTATACCATCCTCTGTCGCAATGCGGACGCCCTCCGGGCCAGCGATCTCTCACAGGAATATCTGCCCGGCATCAATGGTGGCGGCAAGGATAAAAGACCCAGTCTGAGTACGCTCCTGACCACACCCTATACCGTGCGACACTCCTTCCCTGCTTTTGACGTCGCCATCGATTACGAAGACAGCGTCTTCTTCACACTCGACGAAGAACGTGCCTTCACCGTCACGGTCACCAACACCAACCTGACTGCCCGCCAGCTCTGGACGCGCATTTCACTCTACCTGCCGCCGAACGTGTACAACGTTTCGCCCCGTACCGTCCTGCTGCCCCTCAACACCGTCTGGGGGGCCACGGCCGTGGCTCGTTTCGTGATCGATCCCTCGGAATTCGAAGAGGCAAAGCTCGAAATGGTGGTCGATGTCTCAATCGAAGGGCGCCACTCCTCGGGCAGTGTCAAGGTCACCCTCATGGCCGCCCCCGAACTGCCGGTACCCGTCATGTAGCCCCGCACCCCACTGCAGGGTTGCCGCAAGTGCAACCCTGCCAAACTTGCTTTTCCCAACAGGAGATAAAAATGATGAATACATTTGTCATGACATGGCTTCTCGCCATCTTTGCCGCAATCACCGTCAGCGCAAACCCCACGGAGTTTCGCGAGAATCCGGTAGTCGAGTCCAAAGCCGTTTTCGGCACCGTCATGCAGCACCTCGAGACGGATGGCGATTTCCTGTTTGTTGCCAATGCTGAAAATGCCGTGAAAGGAATCGCCAAAAATCTCAAGGATACGGCCGGAATACCGCTGCACGATATGCCAGCCGCCGACGCTGCCAAACTGCGCCGCTTCCTCGAACAGTTGCCCGGCTTCCTCGAACGTCAGGGACTGCTGGGCTTGCAGGCCGTTGGCTGCAGTGCCGTGCCGGAAGGCAAAGGCATCTTCCGCTCACGCATGTTTGTCATGCGTACAGCCGACGCCGCACAGAGCCCCCTCTGGCGGGCCTGTGTCGGGGGAGAGCCGCGGCAGCTCGTCAGCAGCCATTACTGGTCGGACGATGTGGTCTGGTCTTTTTCATCGACTGGCGAAGGTGCGGCGTTCTGGCAGTTTATCAACAACTTCGTCGACGATCTGATTCCCGACGGCCGTCCCGCTTTCGATGAGCAACTGGCTACGCTCAAGGCCAACATCAACCTCGATCTCGATGCCGTTATGAAGTCACTCGGCGACGAAGGTTTCGTAGCCCTGACCCTCGACCGTCAGCGCAAAGTACCCCTGACTCAGATCGAACACGACTTTCCTGCTCCCTCTCTCCTGATCGGGGTCCAGCTCAAAGAGCCGTTCCTGGTCCAGTGGCTGGATGGTTTCATGGCCGGTGTCGGACAGGGAGTACCGCTGGTGAAAGAGACGCTGGAAGACGGAACAGTCGTCACCTCCACCCCGCCCATACCGGCGGGCGAGCTCGAGTTCGCCATCCAGCCCAGCATCGCCTACCACGCCCCCAACAGGATGCTGCTGCTGGGTCTCAGCAGCGAAGTCGTTGCCGGGGCGATTGCCACTGCAACCAGCGGTGAAAAGCGCCTGATCGACAGTGCCGCCTTCAAGGAAGAACTCGGCATGCCGCTGCCCGCCAACAACGGCATCTGTTACAGCAGCCGCAGACTGTCGCAGGAACTGGGGGCCGCCTTCGATTCTTTTGGCAGGACCCTGCCGGCCGGATCACAGGAGCTGTTCGTGCTGAACTCATTCGCCGGCAAACTGGGCGGCAACCACCATCAGGTAGCCGCCGTTGTCAACCTGCCGGAGGGAGTCAAAGTTTTCTCCCACGGCACCAGCAACCCCGCCAGCTTCATGCAGGCCGGCATGGTTCTGCCTGTCGGAACTCTGGCCGCCATTGCGATACCCAACTTTATCAAATCCCGCGACATGGCACAGCGCAACGCCTGCATCAATAATCTGCGGATAATTGATTCGGCCAAAGA
>CAZMGQ010000387.1:0-2608 GCA_964565855.1 uncultured Lentisphaerales bacterium
TGCCTGCTGCAATGCGCTCCAACATGGGATCCTTCACATCTGTCATGCTGGCAAGTTTGACAGACCATACAGAAGTTCCATCTCTTAATCGGAGGCAGTGCAGACTCCGTTCGGTAGCGACGATGATTGTATCGCCCGTACCTGTTATGGCCCGGTATGCCGGTGACTCTATATCAGTATTCCAGGCAGAATTCCCGCTCTTTAAATTATAAGCAGAAATCTGATGTGTTGGCGTCTTTCCGTTTTGGAGCTGTCCCGAAGAAATGAGTACGTATTCATCAGCGGCCATCAGTATTTGCGAATAATTACGATCAGCTTTGGTTGGGACTATGTCTGCAAAAGCACATGTCCCGCCCAAAATCAAAAAGGTGCAGATGCCACGCCAGACGCATTTGAAAAGACCTCCAGCATTCCGCATGAGCTCCATCGCCTCATCAAAACCGCCTTGCAGCCATAGAATGATCTTATTGGGAGAGGCATGTTTTATCAGCAGTCTCAAACAACGCCGGAACTCTTCTTCTAATTGACGCTTGCGGTTCGATACCCGGTCGACAGGTGCAGAAGATGGACTTCTGTCGAAAGTTGTACTTCGTCTGCGCATCACTCAATCTTCCCGATTCAAGGTTGTGTAAAACACAAACATTACTGATCTCTGTAAATTCTCTTGTACCATATCACAGACCGTTAAGTCATCAGTAAAGCTTGCCCGATTTGTCTGGTATCATTTTGACAGCCTATTTTCGGTGAGTCTATTTTACTGATTAAGCCTACTTTCTCATACCCCCTCCCTCAGAGGCGAGAATGGAAACTATGCGGCGGTAGGACAAGTTTCGGCTATCTGAAATGAGGAAAAAGTGCCTAAGTATTTTCCGACGAGGTCAGAAGGTCTGAGTTCAAGCTTCTGGCTTTTGGCTGGCATGTTCTGCTCAGGTATGCGAGTCTTAGCAGGCAACCGGAAGCGGTTCAACCGCCAGGTTTTGTTACAGTTTGTCAAAGGAAATCACCTTAACGGAGTCCGTTATGAACCGAGTCAGAACAGTTGTGGTAGGCACCGGAAATTTTGCCCGGCGACATATAAGAAACATGCTCTCGCAAAGCCGTGAGACAACGCAGATCATTGCCTTCGTGGAGGTCAGTGGGAAGCAGCGAGATGAAACCAGGGCCATTTTCGATGAATTCAAACTCGACTGTCCGCCTTTTTATGACTCGTTGGAAAGTCTGGTACAGGCGGGGGATCTGCCCGAAGTAACCCTGATCTGTTCGCCGCACAGTTTTCACAAGGATCATATTCTGCAGGCTTTCGAGGCGGGCAGTGATGTGCTGGTGGAAAAGCCGATGGTGCTCAATGTCGCAGAGGCTGAGGAGGTCATTCGGATCCGCGACCGTCTGGGGCGTCTTCTGAGCATTGCTTTTCCCAGCAGCTTTTCCGCCAATATCCGCAATGCCAAGGCCATGATCGCTGCCGGGGAAATAGGTGAAATTGTAGCGATCAACGCATTCTGTCACCAACAGTGGAAGGAAGGTACTGTGGGGAAATGGCGGCAGGTTCCCGAAATCTCCGGCGGAGGATTTTTGTTCGACACCGGTTCGCACATGGTGAATGCGGTGATCGAGCTTGCGGGGACCGATATCTATGAATTGAACGCGGTACTGGACCAGCGTGGGACACCGGTGGAAATTCTGTCTGCCGTATCGGGCCGCTTCGCCAATGGGGCCATGCTGACCCTCTGTGGTGCCGGGGATTCGGTACACTGCCATTCGCGTGTGACTGTAATCGGCACAAAGGGCCTGCTGATGACCGGCATCTGGGGTGAGATGTTGCAGATCATCCGAGCTGATAATCCTGAGCCTCAAGAAGTTGAAACTCCGCCCTACAACGGAATCTGGGATTATTTTCTGAAAGTGCGTGCCGGTACTGTCCCGAATCCGAGCCCGGCCGAAGCTGGGCTGCGCTTTGCCCGGTTGATGGATTTAATCCGGGAGAGTGCCGCCAGTGGCAAGCCCGTCACTAATCCCTGGATTGAAAAGTGATCAGACTATGATGCAGCAGCCAGGCTGCCTGTCGGAGTGGAGGTGGGGCCACTCGAGGTTTGGCCGTGCTGTCGCATTACAAAGAGAAATTGAAACCATGCATCTGATTATGCGTTCTCTGAAACTGTCGCTGCTGGTCTGGTGTCTGCAAGCCGGGCCGGGCTTGGCTGCGACTCCGATGAAAGTCCATCGGGATATCGAATACAAGAAAGTTGATGAAATATCCCTGCAACTAAACCTGTTTGTTCCCGAAAATACGGCCACTGCACCACCATTGATTGTGCATATCCATGGTGGCGGCTGGAAGGAGGGCAAACGCCGGACTGAGCCCCAGCCTTATCTGATCGATAATGGTTTTGCGGTTGCCAGTATCAGCTACCGGCTGGTGCCGATGGCAATTTTTCCGGCCCAGATGCAGGACTGTAATTCGGCGATCAAGTTTCTGCGTGCTAACGCCGCCAAGTACGGCTACAACGCCTCACGGATCGGCGTGACGGGCGAATCAGCGGGCGGACATCTGGTGGCGCTGATGGGGGTGGCCGCGTGGTTGGTTTGGAAGAAAAGAACGCGGGACGGG
>CAZMGQ010000388.1:0-2605 GCA_964565855.1 uncultured Lentisphaerales bacterium
AAAGCACCGCCGGATGAGCCTTGTAACGTGCGGCGGCATCTTTCCAGAAGTCGGCATGTTCCTGACGCGGGGCGCGGAAGCGGTGCAGATCGAGCACCAGGTAGGCGCCACGGTTGGCCGTGAGGGTGATGATCTGGTCGATCTTTTCGCGATAGGCGGCACCGTCGTCTTTCTGATAGGGGCTCTGGCCGTACCAGAAGTCTTCCTTGATCGGGAGGCGCACACAGTTGGACTTCCAGTCTTCGATGGCGACGACGACTGACTTGGTGACCTGGCGGTCGTGCGGCACCGATTCGAGACCGCTGGTATTGACTCCCTGCAGCCAGACATCGCGTCCCTCGGGATCGACCACCCGGTTGCCGACGACCTTGAGCATTGGCGGCCATTTGTCGCGCTGCGGTTCTTCGTGTGGCACATGACGCGCAGCCTCAACCCTGGCTGCCGCTTCACGGGCTGCATGCAGCCTGGCCGGATCGGTGGGTTTCAGCACGAGATCGTCGATATCGAGTGTTCCCGCCTTGACATTGAAGAGGGTCGGCATGATCACCAGGGTGACCGCCGTTTCCGGCACCAGAAAGCTGGCGTTGCGTGCCTCCCAGCCCTGGGTGTTTTTCTGGCGGTAGGACGGCGATGGTTTTTCTTCCAGCTTCCGGCCACCGGCATCGAGAAATTCGAACATGAAGCGGGCGTCATGCCAGAGCATTTCGCCCCGCTGCAGATCGCTGATGCGCTGTCGCCAGGTCAACTCCAGCGCAGCGGTGTCGGCCGGAATATCGAAAGTGCTGTAGAGCGTGACCATCTTGCCCGGCTCGGCAGACTGGAGCCGCAGAAAGTGGTTGTCGTCTTCGGACTGCCAGCTTATGTTGCGGGCGGGGCTGCCCCATTGTGCCGGCCAGGTGCCGTTGTGGGCGGGGGCTTCGAGGTCGCCGTTGAGGATCAGGCTGCCGTGTTCCGCCAGCCTTTCTGCGGCCCGTTCGCGCCGGATGGCCTCGTTTCGGGCCAGTTGCTCCTGCTGCTGTGCTGCACGAGCCGTCGCCTCTTCGCGCAGCGGGACGGGATCGGTGGCACGCAGGACCACATCGTCGAGATCGAAGGTGCCGCTGGCGACCTGAAACAGCGACGGCATGAACTTGAGCAGGGTTGCTCCCTCCGGCACCAGGAAGCTGACTGTCCGGACCTCCCATCCGTCGGTATCGTTGCGACGGTGGGGAGCCGGGGGATTGGGCGATACCTTCTGGCGGGCGGCATCCATGAACTCCATCATGATGCGGGCATCGAACCAGGCTTGTTCCCCGACCTTGAGGTTAGAGATACGCTGTCGCCAGCTCAACTCCAGGGCGGCGGTGCCGGCCGGAAGCGGAACTTCGCGATAGAGCATGACTGTCTTGCCCGGCTCGGGACTCTTGAGCCGCAGAAAGCGATTTCCCTCTTCCACCTCCCAGGTGATCTCCTCTTTGCCGCGCGGCCAGTCGTCCGGCCAGCCGACGCCGGCGGTATCGACCTCGAAGCCGGGGTTGGCCAAGAGGCCGGACTCGGGGTCGGCCCGCAGACCCGCCGCCAGAACTGATACACCAGTCAGGAGTATCAGAAGTTTGCGGAGTGAGAGATGCTGGATGTGGACAGGAATTATCATGGAGGCTGCTTTTATTGAATGAGAATCAGGGTGGTGTTCCGGATTCAGATCACCGGATAATCACGATTGTGGCGCCGGTCCGTGTGAGCCAGAGCTGTTTGCCGCTGTTACGCTTGGAGAAGGACCAGCCGGGAGTGGCGGAAACAAACGATGGCTCAATTGAACTGGCTGTCATAATCAGCCACTCTTCGACTTCGCCCCGATTTTCGATAGTCGGCTCGACGACAACCGTTCCGGTGCCGGTGACATCGCCTTCGACGACCAGCAGGTCGGCCGCTGCCCCGACAGTATCGATCAGCAGACGGGCACCGTCGGCAAACTCGAGGTCGGCCTCCAGTGTCAGCGTTCCGATTGCATCGGGGCGTCCCGGCGCCAGTGCGGCTCCGGCGGCAACGGTCACATCCGATGCCAGCACACCGTTTCCGGCCAAAACGCCATCGTTTACCAGGGTTCCACCGCTGAATGTGTTGGCACCATCCAGTGCCAGTACGCCTGCGCCGGTTTTGACCAGGCTGCCGGCTTGAACTCCGTTATCGGCCAGAACAGGCTGAATAGCCAGGTCGGCCGCAGCGGCACCCTTGGCGATGTTAAAGGCGCGCTCACCCGTCAGGAGAATTCTACCCCAGGTTGAATCCACCGGCTCGGGTGCCTCGATCACGACAGTTTTGTCATTTTCCGGTTCGCCTGCGACAAAGCTCAGGTCGCTGTTTAAAACAAGTGTTCCGCCGGCAGCAGTTTCAGCGGTGCCGCCATGGATAACAATGGGCACATATCCGGCTTCTTCGCTGCTGCTGTTCGTAATTTCAACCCCGCCATTCACGGTTACAATGGTAGTGAAACTGGCAGACTGGTTGCGGGAGATACCAGTTGTCCACCGCTGAGTTTGAGGCTGCCGCTGAGTGTCGGCTTGTGTCCGCGGGTGGCAACCCAGGTGCCGCCTGCCAGATTGGCATTGCGCAGCGTGCTCGTACC
>CAZMGQ010000389.1:0-2571 GCA_964565855.1 uncultured Lentisphaerales bacterium
AGGTCGATTGCGGCCGCGGCACCAACCTCGCTTTCCGGTTGCTTGGCGCACCCTGGCTCGATGCAGCAGCCTTCGGCGCAGCCCTCAACGATGAAAAATTGCCCGGCGTACATTTCTATCCCCACCGCTACCGTCCTCGTCCGGGACACGACGACAGTCAGGTGTTCGACGGACTGCGCATCGCCATCACCGACCACAGTTCCTTCAAACCGGTCGCCACCTCGGTCGCCATCCTCGGTCACCTGCCGCAATTTTTCCCGCAAGGCAACATCTGGGAAGATTCCGCTACCCGGCCCGAATTCTTCGACCAGCTCTACGGCGGCCCCACCACCCGCCTCGCCCTGCAGGCCGGCACCCCCTGGCGCGAAATCGTCGCCAACTGGAAGCCCTCCATCACTACCTATAAATCCACCCGCCAACTACTCTACTGACCCGAGAATCCCTGACTCCGGAACCGCTGAGATCCGTACCTGCAGTGGAGGTCTTGATTGTATTACAGGCATTCTTGCCTGTGGCAGTGTCCGGATTCTGCCACTGCCGTTTATCTGTGTGGACAGTGGCCTATCTCTCCCCTTATCAGCCTGTCAGCCGCGCAGGGCTTTGACGAGGGCGGCGATGTGATCGGGAGTGGTGCCGCAGCAGCCGCCGATCATCGTGGCTCCGGCCTCACGCAGTTGCAGGCTTTTGGCTGCCATTTCGGCGGGTGTTTCGCGGAAGACAGTCTGGCCGTCAATCAGCTCGGGCATGCCGGCGTTGGGCAGAGCCAGGATCGGCAGATCAACCTCGGCCCGCAGCGCAGCCACAACTTGGATCATGTGGTCCGGCCCGAGGCCGCAGTTGGCCCCGATGATGTGTGCCCCGGCAGCGACAGCCTCACTGGCAAACTGTGCGGGTCGCACCCCCATCATCGAGGCATAGCCGCCACCATGCTGCGGATCGAAGGTGAAGCTGGCGATAGCGGTCAGGTTTGTGTTCTCCCGGATGGCCCGGATGGCGATGCAGCATTCTTCGATGGCGGTCATGGTTTCGACAATGGCCGCATCGGCACCGCCCTTTTCGAGCGCAACCGCCTGGGCGCGGAAGGCTTCGTAAAAGTCGGCTTCGGTTTCATCGCCATAAGGTTCGAGAAAGGCACCGGTCGGCCCCATGCTGCCGAGGACGTAACATTTGTCGCCTGCAACTTCGCGGGCCAGGGCGGCGGCAGCGATATTGATCTCTTCCACCTGCGCTTCGAGGCCGAAGTGCTGCAACTTGTAGCGTGAGCCGCCGAAGGAATTCGTCTCAAGCACATCGCAGCCGGTCGCCAGGTAGCGACGGTGGATCTCGCGGACTTTGTCGGGCCGGGTCAGACACCATTGTTCGGGACATTCGCCGGGTTCGAGACCGAGCTGCTGCAAAAAAGTGCCCATGGCACCGTCGACGATGATCGTATCGCCCTCTGCGAGTCGTACTTCCAGTCGTTTCATTTTGATTAAATTCCCTTAAACTTTCATCATTCGTTGCATCGGCTCAGGCGAGGCCAGGTGCAGCTCCACCTCTTCGCGTTTGCCGTGACGGTCGAGCAGATCCAGAATTGTATTGCGTGCCAGGGCGGGTGTATTGCACTTGTTGCTGATATGGGCCAGCACGAGGGTATCGAGATTGCCACCGATCAGGGATTCGACCAGCTCGCTGCACTGGACATTGGAAAGGTGGCCGTGGCGATCCATGATGCGGTCTTTAATAGACCAGGGACGGTCTGAGTTGCGCAGCATGTCGATATCGTGATTGCACTCCAGTACCCCTGTATGGCAGCGCTTGAGGTGGTGCTCGACCATCGTCGGGACAAAACCGAGGTCGGTGGCGACTCCCAGGCGGCGGCGGCCGTTGTCGATCACAAACCCGACCGGGTCAGCGGCATCGTGCGGCACGGCAAAGGCCTCGATGGTCAGGCTGCCGATCTGGAAGGAATTGCCCGGCTCGAAGATGTGCCACTGGGGATTGGTCAGCTTGACCCTGTCTTCGGCGACGCTGCTGGTGATGTTGGTGGCATAGAGTGGAATGGGCAGCTTGCGCGAAAGGGTGGGCAGAGCACTGATATGGTCGTTATGTTCGTGTGTAATACAGACGCCCGAGAGGGATTCCAGCGAGACGCCGAGATCCGCCAGACGGTGAGTGATGCGGCGGCAGGAAATGCCGGCATCGATCAGGATACGTGTATCGCCATCCACCACCAGCAGACAGTTGCCATCACTGCTACTTGCCAGAATACTGAAATGCATGGTCTACTCCGGAACGACGATACGCCAGGGAATCGTGAAACCGCGATCGGTCGTGACCGGGACGCTGGCCGGCACATAGCCTTCAATACGCTGAGCGGGTGGAATACGGCCTGGAACTCGGATAGTGACGGGTGAATTGTCGGGCGCAGCGGGGACCGCGGCGGCGCGTGGCGGGGTAGATGGGGCCGTTTTTACGGCCTGATCCATATCGCCGGAGACATCAGGAGGCCGGGCCGCAGGCTGCTGTCGGCTGGTAAGCTGACCGGATGGCGGAACAGTTGTCGCAGGCCGGGCGGATGCCGGAGCTGTC
>CAZMGQ010000390.1:0-2570 GCA_964565855.1 uncultured Lentisphaerales bacterium
TATCCGTTTCTGGACAGACAGGAATGTCTGTCATACAGATTTGGACATTCGCCCTCCAGAAATTGGCTGATCGGAGGGGAATTCAAATTAGAGGATGTTGAGTTCGCGCAGGAGTTTGAGGGTGCCCTCTAGGTCTTCGATCTGGCTGAGATCGTCGAAGGGGGTGGTGATTGTTTCGAGAGGAGTCAGGTCGGTGTTGGGGGCAGCCCCACGGGCCAGCGGATATTCGAAGGTGCTTTCGCTGAAGTACAACTGCGCCGCCGGGTCGAGCAGGTATTCGGCGAGTATCAGAGCCTGTTCACGGTGGCGGCTGGTTTTGAGGATGCCGACACCGGCGACATTGATCAGCGTGCCCTCGGCCGGGATATGGTTGGCGGCTTTGAGGGTGGCTCCCTGGTTGCGCTGCATGTTGTGCAGATAGTAGTGGTTGATGAGACCGAGATCCACCTCACCGGCATCGACGGCGGTCAGGATGGCGGGGTTGCGGGCATAGACCTGGGGCTGATTGGCCTGCATGGCGATTAGCCACTGACGGGCGGCGGCTTCGCCACGTTCGACCCGCAATGCGGTGACGAAGGACTGGAAAGAGGCGTTCATGGGAGCCCAGCCGATACGTCCGCGCCAGCGGGCATCGGTCAAATCGTTGAGACTCTGCGGCAGTTCGTCGGCGGCAACCCGTTCGGGGTTGTACACAATCACCCGTGCCCGGCCGGAAATGCCGATCCAGAGAGCTTCGGGTGAGCGGAAACGGGCCGGCACCTGGCGGATCAGGCTCTCCGGCAAGGGGTTGAAGGCACCGGCTTTGGCGACGGCTCCGAGCGAGCCGCTGTCCTGGGCGAAGAAGATGTCGGCCGGACTGTTTTTGCCCTCCTCGATGATGGTGGCAGCCAGTTCGGCCGTGCCGCCATAGCGGATATTGACTTTGATGCCGGTGTCCTCGACAAATCGGTCGATGAGGGGCTGCAACAGATGGCGACTGCGACCGGAATAGAGGGTCAGGGAGTCTGGTCCGGACTTGCGCGAGCATCCGGCCAGTGTCAGGAAAACGAGTGACAGCGGGATGCCGATGAACTTGAAGATTTGGCGGGTTTTCATGGTAGTTGATCCTGTGTGCAAATGGTGAGTCTATGGGTTGGGTGAGATGCAAAGCTGTTTGAATGCCTTGCTGGAAGCAGCGATACTAAACTGGTTTGCTAGAGTATGTCAACACTTTTAGGCCGATATCAAAAAGTGCTGGAGTAAATACCTTATTTTCTTACTGAGGCATGTGTTTTTTTGCTCTGGCGGCTCATGCTTCCTGCGCCATCCCGAATTGCTTCTTCATGGCTTGCCCGAACAGGCAGGAATGCCTGTTATACAATTTCAGCCGTAAGGGCAAGGGGTGTGCAAGGAAGTAAAGTATTCAGCAGTTTTGGCTGTCTTCTACCTCAATCGCCCAGGGTTAGCTGGAGCGCAATGGCGCTGTAAGCGGTAGCGAGGACGGGGTCGCTCTCGGCAAAACGTCCGTTTTCGTTGATCCAGGAACCGTCTGAGCGTTGTAAGCTGACTAGTTTGAGAGCCAGTTCGCGTTGCCAGTTTTTCAGCGGTGAACCCGTCTTGCCTGTGAAGGCTTGTGAACCGGCCATGTTGAGCCCCTTGGCCAGAGTGACGTAGTAAAAGAAGAGACCCTGTTGTCCCATGGCCGGGTTTTCGGTGAGGCTCCAGTTGCTGATACAGTATTGCAGTAGAGCCTGCATACGGGGATTGTCCGGTTTTGTTCCGGCAGCCAGCAGGGCGACCATGCCGACGTATGAAGCACTGCCATAGGGCTTGATAACGACACGTCCATTCTCCAGCGTTACGGTACCGGCTTTGGGGTCGATAGGGTTGTAGATGAAGCCTCCGGCATAGAGCGGCCCGTCCTGCGGCTGTACCTGGAGACTGGCAACATAGTCGAGGGCGGCCTTCCAGTCGATATCGTGTCTGGAGCCGGCCTGTGGGTGGGCATCGGCCATCTCCCGGGTCAAGGACATCGCCTCCAGGGCATAGTGAGTGTTGTTGAGGTCGGTATAGGATCGGTTGCGCTGTGCGTCGTAGCCGAAACCACCGACATGTACACTTTCCTCACCCCGATATTGTGCGGCGATGAGGAAGGCGCGTGCCTTTAGCAGCGGTTCTCTGACTTCGGGAAGACCGGTTTTCTGGAGAGCCGTCATGCAGATGGCGGTATTGTAGGTACTGAGACCGCCGCCCTTGCGTTCCGGCAGGTCAACATAAAAGCCGCCATCCGGCTGCTGGTGCCGGAGGATGAATTGGACAGCCTTGCGGGCCGATGCTTCGGCAGCCTCAGCTTTGCTGTCGGCGAGAGCTTGCAGTGCGAGGGCTGTCAGGGCTGGATAATGTGCCTCCGACCAGGAGCCGTCTTCGCTCTGTCGTGAGATCAGCCATTGCTGGCCCTTTGCGAGACTCGCGGCTGCCCGGGCTTGCCAATCGGTCGGTTTTTCCGTCATCCCGGCGTTGCGAGTGATTTCCGGCTCTGCTGTAGCCGGCTGTTCGGACGGCCTGCTGTCCCCTCGGCTGAGCAGGGTGGT
>CAZMGQ010000391.1:0-1287 GCA_964565855.1 uncultured Lentisphaerales bacterium
GGCTGGTGGGCCAGCTCCGGTACGCATTTTCTAAAAATAACACTCAATACCTGTATAGGATTCTCAGTTCCGCTAGGTGGCGCGATAACCGTGAATGACGCTCAGAAAAAGCTGGTCAAGGACCTCTTCCAGGCGCATGGCAAGGGTATCCAGGCCTTTTTCCGCCGCAAACTGCGCTCCAGGGAAGACGCCAGCGATCTGGCGAAGGAGGTTTATCTGCGTATGTTGAGGGTCAGCGACCTCGACGCCATCCATAATCCGGAAGGCTATCTGTTCACGATCGCTTTCAATCTTCTGAAAGAACATTACCTGTCTGAAAGCCGAAAAATTACAGCCGGAGATATTGCCGTTGCCGACTTGGAGACTATTCCTTCCGAGACGATTGCCATTGAAGACCAAATGGATACCGAGCGCAGCTTGGCACGTATCGATCAGGTGCTGGCCCAACTCAAACCCAAGTGCCGGGCAGCTGTCATCATGAAGTACAAACATGGCATGAAGTATCAGGAAATTGCCGATGAACTCGGTATTTCCACGAATATGGTCAAGAAGTATTTGGTGCAGGCGCTGGTGGTGCTTCGTCAACGCATGATGAGCAGGGAGTAACGTATGAATTCTGCGGACGAACATTCTACCGACATGGCCATCGCCAAACAGGCGGCGGAATGGTTTATCGACAATCAGGAGGGGACTTGGAGCAATGTCCGCCGCGCTGAATTTCTCGCTTGGCTCAAGGCCTCTCCTGTTCATGTGCGGGAGTACCTGGCCATCGCCAATGCCGCTCAGGAACTCATGGCCGCTGCCCAAAAGAGTGAGTGCGAGATCGATGAGCTGCTTGTCGATATAGCCAGTGAAAGCGACGAGGCAGTTGTCAGTTTGCATGGCGGCAACAAAACCCGACGGCGCTGTGAGAATGAGAAACCAAACAGAGCGAAGAAGGAGCGTCGCCGGTGGCGTTGGGCCGTTGCCGCCTCCGCCGCCTTCATTTGTGTGGCAACATTGGTGGCCGTGTTGCAGCAGAATCTATCCTGGCTCAGGGGTTATGAAACCTATCGGACTGCCCACGCGGAGCAACGCAGTTGGACATTGCCTGACGGTTCCGTTATGCACCTCAACAGTGATAGTACGGTCAGAGTATCGTTCTCGCGCGATCAACGCAGAATAGATCTAGAGCGCGGCCAAGCCTATTTTCAGGTTTTCAAGGATGCTGGACGAAATTTTCTGGTGAAGTCGGGAAAGGTAGAAACCGTCGCTGGCTGAAGTGACCCGGAAGTTCTCGAGCAGCAA
>CAZMGQ010000391.1:1297-2569 GCA_964565855.1 uncultured Lentisphaerales bacterium
CTATCGGAACGGAGTTTGATGTCTACCGCAAGAACAGCGCGACAACGATCACTGTCGCGGAAGGAAGGGTCGCTGTTTTACCGGGACTGGAATCCACCGCGAAAAATCATGCAAGCATTCCGGACAGGAACTTTCTTCAGCTAGCGGATCCCATGCAAACCATTGAATTGGTTGCTGGTAGTGCTTTGAAAATATATCCACAGGACGGTCTTGTCGAACAGAAATCCGTCGATTTACGACAGGCGACTGCCTGGCTCAAGAGGCAGATCGTTTTTGATCGTCAACCCCTGGGAGAGGTTGCTCAGGAGTTCAATCGTTACAGCAGGGTGAAGATTGAAATAGAAGACTCCGACCTGAGCGCAATGCGGGTCAGTGGCGTATTCAATGCGTATGATACGGAATCCTTCGTTGGATTCCTCGATCGTCTTGACGGTGTCTTTGTTGAAAAAGGTTACAACCAAATTAGGGTCAGATCTAAAACAATAAAAGTTGAGAAACAGCAATAATCATTTCAAATTATGGTACCCGTTTTTCCATAATAACAATCACTCTTAGTAATGGCGAAGCTTAAAAGATTTTTCTCAGAAGCAATTCTCATAATCATATAAATCATTGGGGCTGGTTTTATGAAAATTAAAAATCTAAAAGTAAATCTTGGTGTAAAGCATAAAATGGCCGCCCTTGCAGTGCTGCCAATGCTTTCAGTGCATGCTCTTTCCGCGGATACGGGTGTAGTTCCGTTAAGCGAAATTCTAGACGATTTGGCCAAAGCGGCAGGTCTTCAGTTGATATATGTATCTGATGATGTGGATGGGGTGGATTCTGTTCCTGTGGTTGAGAAAGACCTTTCTCCCAATGATCAACTGAAGACGGTTCTAGATAGTGTTGGTTTGTCGGCTGATTTTATCAATGAAAGAACTGTAAGAATCTACAAAGGATCCGGTATTCATTTGGCGAAGACCTCGATGAATGATCAGGAGCAGATAGAGAAAGTTGCAGAACCTGTAGCACAAAGCAGTAACAGGTCGATTGAAGAGGTTGTCGTGGTTGCTCAGCGTAGGGAGCAGAGTCTTCAAAGTGTTCCCATATCTGTGACAGCTCTTACCGCTGAGAGCATGGATGCTGTGGGAATAAACGATGTGGAGAGTCTGGCAAGTGCCGTTCCTGGTTTGATAATAAGTCGGCAGCGCAATTCGGCAACTCCCTTCTTGCGCGGTGTAGGCTCTCCTTCCGCAGTTATTGGTCAAGAGGCGTCCGTTGCCACCTACTTGG
>CAZMGQ010000392.1:0-2553 GCA_964565855.1 uncultured Lentisphaerales bacterium
CCTGGTCGACAGCCCGCCCACGGGGGAGATGGGCGCCGGCGGCATCTACCTCAATGACGCGGCGGTGCTCGTCCGCCCGGACGGCTGGTGGGCACCAGTCAGGCCATGCGGGCTGTCTATCGCCGCATCGCCCTGGCGGGTCCAACCGAGGCCACAATCCTGATCACCGGCGAAACCGGCACTGGTAAAGAGCTGGTAGCCGAGGCGATCCATGCCGCCAGCCCGCGCCACGCCGCCCCGCTCGTACGCGTCAACTGTTCCGCCCTCTCTGAAACCCTGCTCGAGAGCGAACTCTTCGGCCATGTCAAAGGAGCCTTTACCGGGGCCGTGCGCGACTCCCCCGGTCGTATCGAAGCGGCTGAGGGCGGCACACTCTTTCTCGACGAGATCGGCGACATCAGCCCCGCCATCCAGCTCAAACTGCTGCGTCTGCTGCAAGAACGTCAGTACGAACGGGTCGGAGACACACAAACCCGGACGGCCAAAGTCCGCTTTGTTGCTGCCACTCACCGCGATATCAAAGCCCTCGTCGCCAGCGGATCTTTCCGCGAAGATCTCTACTACCGTATCCACGTCTATCCGATCGAAATCCCGCCCCTGCGCGAGCGCAAGCAGGATATCCCCCTGCTATGCCGGGCTTTTGTCACACGTCTCAGTCAGAGTACCGGCAAGCGGATCGAAGACCTTTCGCCCGAGGCCTCGCACTGTCTGATCGACTACTGCTGGCCCGGTAATGTGCGTCAGCTCGAAAACGCCATCGAACATGCCTTTGTAAGCTGTGTTCCGCCACAGATTCAGCTCGACGACCTGCCACCGGAACTCCGCAGTGCACAACTGCGGACTGCTGAATGTCGCGAGATCGGTGCCAGGCGCAGCTTTCCGGGGGGCATCAGCCATTTCGACAGACCACCTGTCCCCACTCCCTACCGCATCACGCGCGAAAGTCTGCTGGAAACGCTGGAGAGCACCGGCTGGAACCAATCACAGACCGCCCGCATTCTGGGCGTGGACCGCACTACCATCTGGCGCCGCATGCGCCAGTGGCAACTCCGCCGCCCGACAAACGGATGAATCGCGCACATTTTGACGACGCGCCCGGAGCGCGTCGCCCAACCTGGGGATGCGTAAAATCATCTCACACGAAGGCACCAGGACACCAAGAAAAAATGCCGTGAGAGGTGGGGCGTGTTTCTCCGAAACCGCCGCGCCCCCATTTTCGGTGTCATTAATTGTGAGGCAACGCGAGCATTATCAGCGCAAACTTTAAGGGGTTGACACAGAACACAGCTCATGGCATGATGCTCGGTCAAACGCCTGCGTAGGAAAGACCGAATGGGGCTATAGCTCAGTTGGTAGAGCGCTTGAATGGCATTCAAGAGGCCAGGGGTTCGACCCCCCTTAGCTCCACCATCCGGTTTGTAACCGCAGGCATTTCGGTAAATGCCCCCATCGTCTATCGGCTAGGACATCAGGTTCTCATCCTGGAAAGAGGGGTTCGATTCCCCTTGGGGGTGCCACCGTTGGACACACCATAACCGCATGAACCGCCCAACAGTAAAACTCCCCTCCACAAATTTGATTCTGCTCTTTGTGGACGGGTTGGGCCTGGCGGAACCGGCAGCGAGCAACCCTGTCAACAGCGACGTATGTCCGACCCTCTGTCGCCTGATTGAGCAGCACAGTGTGCCGCTTGATGCCTGTCTGGGAGTTCCCGGTCTGCCGCAGAGTGCCACCGGCCAGGCCGCCCTCTTTACCGGTGTCAATGTCCCCGGCGAAATCGGCTGGCACATGTCGGGTTTTCCCGGCCCCAGAGTGCGCTCCTTCGTCGAAGCCGGCAACCTTTTCCTGACCCTGATGCGCCTTGGCGTAAGCTGCAAGTTCGCCAACAGTTTCTATAACGTGACCATGGCCGATGTCTCCCGACACAAATACCTGCGCTCGGTCACGACAGTCATGGCCATGACCGTCCCGGCCACGATCAGCTTCCGCGAAGACCTCTATACCGGCCGGGCTGTAACCCAGGACCTCACACGCCATTGTATGAAACGCCTCGTTCCTGACGAAGAAACGATCGAGCCGGAGGAGGCCGCCCAACATCTGGTGACGCTGGCACGCGACCATGGTCTGACACTCTTCGAATACTTCCAGACCGACCGGGTGGGGCACAGTCTGGACTATGCCAAAGCCGCCGATATCCTGACCCTCTACGACCGTTTCCTGACGCGTCTGATGGAGCTGATCGACTTCGAACAGACTCTGCTCGTGCTGACCAGCGACCATGGCAACATCGAGGCGATGGACATCAAAACCCATACTTTTGCGCCCGTGCCACTGATCGCCTATGGTGTCGGTGCCGGCGATTTTCTGACAGACATGACCCGCCTCACCGATGTCACGCCCAGAATCGTGGCAACCCTGGCTCCCCAAAACCCCGGATAAGTCGTTTCCTACTCGCTACCGCCGTATTCATAGCCAGCATTGCACCTCCCTAAAACTCCGACCATCCCGGCTTGACGTGATAACGTGTCTTGCCGGGTTCAAGATCGATCCACT
>CAZMGQ010000393.1:0-2552 GCA_964565855.1 uncultured Lentisphaerales bacterium
TTGGCCCGTACGGTGCCGCTGAAGATCTGGGCTTCCTGCGGCACAACGGCCATGTGCTCGCGCAGCGAGGCGATGCGGATTTTGCTGAGCGGTACGCCCTCGATACGGATGTTGCCCTCGGTCGGCTCATAGAGTCGGGCGAGGAGATTGATCAGGGTGGTTTTGCCGGCGCCGCTGGGGCCCATGATACAGAGCCAGCCACCGGCCGGGGCTTCGAGATTGATGTTGTTGAGAACACGGGCGCCCTCTTCATCGTACTGGAACGAGAGATTTTCGATCGAAACGCCGGCCTGCATCGGCAGGGGAAAGTCCACGGCATCGGGCTCGTCGATGATGACATTGGGGTTGCGCAGGGTGAGGGTCATCCGCTGCAAGACGACCAGCAGGTTGGAGATCGAAGTTGCCAGGTGTGTCAACTGGATGATCGGGTTGAAGAGGTTGGAGGCGGCACCGTAGATGTACATCATCTTGCCGAGCGACATGCGTCCTTCCAACACCTGGACGGTACAGTAGATGAAGATGCCCTGCGAAGTCAGGGTCGAGATGAGCTGGGCGGCACGGCCGATCGAGGCTCCGAGGCGCTGTTGCTCGAGCGAGTCGCGTTGCATGACGGCTGAAAGACGGTGAAAGTTGATGATCTCGACTTTTTCGCGTCCATAGGCATAGATGGCACGGATGGCATCGAGCTTCTGCGAAACAAGCCCCCATAGGCAGGAGTTGGTGTGGCGGATCTCGCGGTTGACTTCGCGCATACGCAGCCGGGCACGCCTGATCGACCAGGAATAGGGCCCCATGGCACAGAGGACGGCGACGGCACAGACCCAGTCGAGCGAGAGCAGGATCGTGACGCCGACAAAAAACATGATTGTCTGGCTGGCACCGGTCTGAATTGTCTCGAGCAGGTGGCGCCGCACAATATCAACATCAGAAAGGATACGGGCCATCAGACGTCCCGGTGACGAAGCCTGGTGATAGCTGCTGGCGAGACTGATAACCTTGCGGTGCATGTCGTCGCGCATGGCGATAGTCATCTTCTGGGCCACATGGATGCGGGCCCAGCGTGCGACCCTGGCACCGAAGTTGAGCAGAATCACAGTCGCAAGATAAATGACAAACAGGTTCAGCAGCTTGCGGCCGGCGAGCGGTGGACGCTGGCTGGCATTGGCCCGGCGGTAAGCCTCGGAGGCCCGGCCGGCATCGGGACGGCGGGAAACATGAGGCTGATCGGGGGCACCGGTGGTCTGGCGGCGAGCCCCTTCGGGGCGCACGCCGGGGCTGCCCCTTTCACGCAAGCCGTGTGTCTGGCGCGGCACGACTGTCGCCACCGTCTCGCGTACCAGTTGTTCGCCCTGGCCGACGACCAGAATTTCATCAATCACCACCCGGCCATAGTAGTTGAAGAGATAGACCGAGCAGGCGTTGAGCGTGGTCAGGGCAATGGCGACAATCACATTGAAGCGGTGCGGCCGCAGATAGCGAGAAAAAAAATCGCCCAACAGACCGATATTGCCACCACGGCCCCGTTCCTCGCGCCGGGGCCGGTAGGGTACATCGCGCCGCCGGAAGCGCGGGGGAAACTTGCGGCGTCTCGTACGGAAGGGGTTACAGCTCATCTTCGGTGATTACCCCCTTGCCGGAATGTTTCAGATAGAGGTCGCGGTAGCGGCCGTCTTCGATTTCCATCAGCTCCGCATGGTTGCCCATTTCGCAGATTTCGCCCTTGTCGAGCAGGATGATGCGGTCGGCATTGCGGATCGTGCTCAGCCGGTGTGCGACGATAAAAGAGGTGCGACCCGCCAGAAAGCGCTCCATCGCCAACTGGATGGCCCGCTCCGATTCGCTGTCGAGCGAACTGGTGGCCTCGTCCATGATCAGGATCGAGGGCTCGGCCAGTACCGCCCGGGCGATCGAGAGCCGCTGCTTCTGTCCGACCGAAAGCTGCACGTCACGGTCGCCGATGACGGAATCGTAGCCCTGCGGCAGCTTCATGATGTCTTCGTGAACTTCGGCAATGCGGGCGGCATGTTCGATCTCTTCCGGCGTGGCATCGGGACGGGCATAGCGGATGTTGTCGGCAATACTGACGGTGAAGAGCAGCGACTCCTGCAGCACGATGCCGAACTGGCTGCGCAGGCTGTTGAGGTTCACCTCGCGGACATCGGTGCCATCGATCCTGATTGCGCCCTCCTGTACATCGAAAAGACGCATCAGCAAGGAAAGAATCGTGGTTTTGCCACAGCCGGTGGGTCCGACCAGCGCCACCGTCTCGCCGGGTTTGATGCGGATATTGAGCCCGATGATGACCGGCCGATCCGGCTCGTAGGCAAAGTGGACATTGTCGAACTCGACCTCGCCACGGACATTTTCTAGGCGCGGAGCGTCCGGCCGGGAGACAATCTGCGGCTCCTCGTCGAGCACCTCAAACAGCCGGTCGGCCGAAATCCGCACATCCTGCAACTGTTCGGCGAGTTGCGAAAACCGCACCGCCGGCCAGAGTATCTGCATGGCGTAAGCCGTGAAGGCCGTGACATCGCCATAGTCAGCCGCATCGC
>CAZMGQ010000394.1:0-2549 GCA_964565855.1 uncultured Lentisphaerales bacterium
AGCCACGGCCACGCTGCCGGCGGCACCGATGGCCGCACCCTCATTGGGGGTGAACCAGCCGAGGTACATGCCGCCGATCACCAGCACAAAGAGCAGCAGCATTTCGGATGTACCCAGCAGAGAAGTCAGCCTGGCGCCCCAGGCTGTCGGCGGGGCCTTGGGACCGAGGGCGGGGTTGAGTCGACAGCGCAGGTAGATCATCAGACAGAAGAGCAGCGCACAGAGCAGGCCGGGGACGATGCCGGCGATAAAGAGCTTGCCGATCGACTGTTCGGTGAGGGCACCATAGACGATGAAGACGACGCTCGGCGGAATCAACATGCCGAGACTGCCTCCGGCGGCAACCGTACCGCAGGCGAGGGCATCGTCGTAGCCGAAGCGGCGCATTTCCGGCAGAGCCACGGCGGACATGGTGGCGGCGGTGGCGGGGCCGCTGCCACAGATGGCGCCGAAAGCCGCACAGGCACCGACCGTGGCCATGGCCATGCCGCCCCGCATCCAGCCCAGCCAGTGATAGGCGGCGTTGTAGAGTCGGCGGCTGATACCGGCGTGGAAAGCCACCTGTCCCATGAAGACGAAAAGCGGAATCACGGTCAGGTTATAATCGGCAAAGCTGCCGAAGAAATCCATCCGCAGGACACCCAGCGCCGCCTGGGGCGAAACGGCGCAGGCGAAGCCGACGATGCCGACGAGGCCCATCGCCACGGCTACCGGCAAGCTCGAAAGCAGTAGCACCACCAGTGCCAGACAGCCGACAATTCCGATCTGGAGGGGAGTCATGGTTTGAGCATCTCCCTTCCCGGGTGCAGCAGGTGCCAGAGCGAAACCAAGCCCGCCAGAATACAACCGACCGCCAGCAACCAGGGTACCCAGAAGAGCGGCAGTTGCAGCGTCAGGGAAACCTCACCGGTACGCAGAAAGGTTTGTCCGAAAAGGATACTCTGCCAGGCTGCTATGCAGAAAACAATCAGCAGCGTGCCATGAACCAGCGTATCGACGATGCGGCGGCCACGGCGTTTGAGTCGCTGGAAGAAGTACTCGACCGCGATGTGGCCCTTGGAGGCAGTGGTAGCCGGCAGGGCACAGCCGAGTGCCGTGGCGCCACAGACGCGGACAATGTCGTATGCCCCTTTTATGGGGAAGCCGAATTGCCGTAGAATGACATCGAGCGTGGTTACGACAATCATGCCCGCCAGCGCCAGGGCGGCAACGGCATTGCAGACGCTGATCAGAACTGCAACTGTGCGCCAGAAACCGCGTAGCTCTCCGCTCTTGCTCACGGACGGGCTGACCTCGCCTCCGTCACCGCCGCCTGGATATCTGCGAGGAGCGCCGCGCCAGGCAGTCCGGCCTTATCCATGCGGTCGGCATAGTCCTGCAGGATCGGGGTCACTCTGGCCAGCCAGATGCTCTCTTCTTCCGGTGTAAGCGTGATCACCTCTCGCTCCAGCTCGGCCACCAGCGCTTGACCCTCGGCATCGGCTTCGTTCCAGGCTTCACCGTGTTTGACGGCCCACTCGGCATTGACCTCGTCGATCATGGCACGCAGGTCCTCCGGCAGGGACTCCCACTTGGCACGGTTCATCGTGACAAACATGGCGGTGGTATAGCCGATGGCCGAAGCATCGGTGACGTGCGAAATAACCTCGCCCTGGCGCCAGCCCTTGAGCGTCTCGATCGGACAGAGGGTCGCCTGGACAACGCCCTTCTGGAGGGCATGGTAAGTTTCGCCCTGATCCATTCCAATCGGGGTGCCGCCCAGTGCTTCGACGATCCGGGAGGAAAGTCCCGTGGCACGGACCTTGAGGTTGGCCATATCGTCGAGCGTCGTCACGGCTTTTTTGCTGGCCAGGATGCCGGGGCCGTGAGCATGTACATAGAGGATGTGTGTGTCCTCAAGCTCTTTGAGATCAGCCGCGTATTTGGTCACCATTTCGTTGGCAATGCGGGTGGCGGTGACACCGTCGGGATATCCCAGCGGCAGGTCGAGACCTTCGAGCAGCGGAAAGCGGCCGCGCGTATAGGCAAAGCAGCTCATGCCGATATCCGAAGCACCATCGACCACCCCCTGATAGCACTGGGGGGGCTTGGTCAGGGAACCGCCGGGAAAGACGCTGATCTTGAGCCGGCCTTCGCTGCGTTTTTCGACCTCGGCGGCCCATGCGACAGCCAGCTTGGCGTGGACATGGGTCGGGGGAAAGAAAACGCTGTAGCTGAGGCGTGTAGCCTTGCTGCCCGAGCCTTGGCAACCCGTCGACACGGAGATAACCAGTACGGCCATCAGGGTCAACAGAAGGACATTGGATATTACCTTTAATGTGCGCATTTTTGCCTCCCTTGCAAAACGGCTCAAGTCTGTCACATCCCCGCCGATAACGTCAATAACCCAATGCTGCAGGAGCGGGGCCCTGCGGCCCCGGTCAAGCGGACCGATCGGCCGATCAGACGCCCTGACGCTGGCGGCGGGCCAGGTCGAGGCGGGTCTGGACACTGCCGGGCTGGTGTCCCTTGAGCGGCAGGATGCGCTCGTGAACGGCATCCACAATCCA
>CAZMGQ010000395.1:0-2547 GCA_964565855.1 uncultured Lentisphaerales bacterium
CCTGCGCCTGGTGCCGGCCCTCGCCGACTGCGAGCTCGAGCACCACTGGGCCGGCTTGCGTCCCGGCACGCCGGCCGGCGTGCCCTGCATCGCCCGGCACCCGACCATCACCAACCTATATATAAATGCCGGCCACTATCGGAACGGCGTCGTACTCGGCCCTGCATCCGCGCGGCTGCTGGCCGATATCCTCCTCGGACGCCCGCCGGAACTCGATCCACAGTTATATTTACCCAGTAAAATCATCGGGTAAGTCCGGTCTGGACTTCGTCTAAAGCTTCGCCGTATACTCGATGCATGAAAAAACGACCGCCAAGACAGCCGCTTAGCCAGCAGCAGGCGATAGAGTTGCTGGCCAGCCACGGCATTCAGCCGACGCTGCAACGCCTGGAGATCGCCCAGGTGCTGTTCGCGCGCGACTGGCACCTGTCGGCGGACGACGTGCTCAGGCGGGTCAATCAGGAGAGTGCCCGGGTCTCGAAGGCGACCGTCTACAACACGCTCGGCCTGTTCGCCAGCCGTGGCCTGCTCCGCGAGGTGATTGTGGACCCGAACCGTGTGTTCTACGACCCGAACACCGATGATCACCACCACTTCTACAACATCGATACCGGCGAGCTGTTCGACATCGACGCCGACCGTCTCCCGCCCGTGACTCTCCCGGACCTGCCTGAAGGCACCGTCCCGGCGGGTGTCGACGTCATCATCCGCATCCGCAACCAGGCCTTCGGCTGATCCCGGCGTGCCGGACTGTCCGGTTGTCTGAGCCCGAACGTTTCTTCTATACTCCCGCCCTTGCGCCGTTGTAGCTCAGTTGGTAGAGCAACTGATTCGTAATCAGTAGGTCGGGGGTTCGACTCCTCTCAACGGCACCATATAATCAAAGAGTTAGCGAAGCCCGCGGTGTCGCTGACGCATTTTTTCCGCCGATACTCAGATGAATTGTCGGAAAAGATTACTGCGGTTCACTCTGTCTTTAACTCAGCACAACCGATTGTTAATTAAGTAATATCGCCCCTTTTTCTGTGAGTTCGGGGCATGCAGGAATGTCGGAGACCTTTCCATGGGTGTCGTCGGCTTATAAACGAATAATATATAACTTCATGAATAACAAATAGTAATATTGATAGGGTCCGTATCTTGCCTAAGATTATGGCCCATGTAACTCGTGCGCCTGATGCTCGGGGCATAATAATGAAGAAATATCGATTTCTCTTTTGGAGGAGAATCAAATGGAAGCGATAGTCTCATGGAGGCGTACCCTGCCGGCTGCAGTGCTGGTCCTGTGTGCTGCATCAGCCAACGCGGCACCGATATACACTGGCACCTACGTTGACATGTATCTGAAAAGTAATACGTTTCCGAGCGGGTTGTTTGAAGAGAAAGTTTATTTGGATGCTGGTCAATCATCCACGATCACCGGACATGTGGGCTCCCAGACTGGCACGCCACTCGTCATGTTTTCGTCGACAACCGACATCCTCGATGCGGCCAGTGGTTTTGCAAACATCACGGCCGTTGATGGTGCCATTAACAATCTCACCATCACTGCCCCGGGTTTTTGGTTCGCTGATCTGATTTTTGGTGTAAATCTGGACAACAGCATAGATGACCTGCATATCACGGCTAAAGACAAATCAGGCGCAATCGAAACCTTTTCCAGTTGGACGGCACAATCAGGTTGGGTCAACGGTCTGAATACGATTTTGGTTCTGTCCACAGGTGTGAATCTGATGCAGTCCATCACTATTGACTCTAATGATGGTTTTGATGCGCTTGCTCTTGATGATCTGATTGGGGTCGAACAGGTTAAACATTTCGAGATCTCCGGCTTGACCGCTGTGCCGGTTCCCGCAGCTATGTGGCTGTTCGGCTCAGGGCTGATTGGACTGGTCGGCGTCGCGCGCCGCAAACGGCCTTAAGAAAAATAACGTTTGTGAGTATTGAGGCGGCCACCCAAGGGTGGCCTTCTTGTTTTAGCGGGTTGAAAGGTGATGCCGTAGGCGGTGTTTGTCAGCAAAGATGTCACGTTCATCGATCATGTCGCCTTGAGTTTTTTATCCTTGCCCACCTGATGTTCTTTCGGTGGATTCAGCCAGACCTCAGCCACCGGCTCCCAGTTTCGTATCTTCCCTGACCGGCGCTACAGCACGCGGTTTCTGGTCGCCTCATAGGCCATTGTTCCAAGACAGCGGCTTAAATAAATGCCATTCAAATCTGTTCCCGTTTTTGCATCGCCTTGTGTGGCCGCGGTGCGCAACCCATACTCACTGCAATGAACGCAGGAAGCACGCCGGCTCCCGGCGGATGGATGACCCAGGAGGACTGCCATGATGCAATTGAATCTGCCGGTGGAGGAGTTCACCACCCTCAATCCCGTCACGGCCAATGAAGCTATGCCGATCGACGAGCTGCAGCGGTTGATGGCGGAGCAGGATATTCGTCACCTGCCGATTGTTCGCGATGGCGCGGTGGTGGGCCTGATCAGCGATCGGGATGTGCGCGTCGCCCTGGGGCTGAGTGCCGAGCACAAGACTCAGGTGCGGG
>CAZMGQ010000396.1:0-2540 GCA_964565855.1 uncultured Lentisphaerales bacterium
GTCCGGCCTGCAACTACACCGCCTACCGTGGTCGTTGTGCCATCTCGGAAGTGATGATGATGACCGACAACATCCGCGCCATGGTCGTCGGGCGTCAGCCTGCCAACCTGATCAAGCAGGAGGCCATCTCGGAGGGCATGTTCACCCTGCGGCAGGATGGCTGGATGCGTATGCTCCAGGGCCGGACAACGCTCGACGAAGTTTACCGTGTCGCCGGGAAACAGGAATAAACCAACCATGAAAAACCTGATTGCCACCCTCTGCTGCTGCTCAGCCTTTGCCATGACCGCCACTGCCCAGGAAACTGCCCGCAAATTCCGCTTTGATGCCGACCAGCCCTTCACGCTGTTGCAGATCACCGATATTCAGGACGGCCCGAACCTCAAGCCACGGGTGGCGGCCCTGATCGATGCGGCCATCGTCGAGACCAGGCCCGACCTGATCCTGCTGACCGGCGACAACATCGGTTCGTGCAACGAGAAGGGTGTCTTTGAGAAGGCCGTGACGGCTTTTATTGATATCTTTGTGAAGCACCGTATTCCCTTCGCCGTCACCTTCGGCAACCACGACTCGGAACGCGAGGGCGAAAACAACTATACGCGTGAGGAACAGTATGCTCTGTACCGTCAGTTTGGCGGTGAGTTTTTTGTCGATCACGACATCCCCCGTCTGAGCGGGACCGGCAACGGCGTGATTCCGCTGCATGCTGCGGCCTCGGATGAGGTGCTCTTCAACATCTTCCTGATGGACTCGGGCGCCTATGCCAGGGGCGGCGGCTACGACGGGGTAAAGAGCGATCAGATCGCCTGGTATGAAGAGGTCAGCGGCAGCATCCCCTGCCTCTGGTTTCAGCATATCATCGTCCCCGATATCGCCGACCACGGCATCCTGCGTGAGGTACCGGGGGAGACAGCCGGGAGTGTGAAGTATGCCGGCAAGCACTACCTGCTCAACACAGAGCGGGCCACGGGCCTCCTGATGGAGCCTCCCTGCCCGCCGCGCCGCGCCGTCTATGAAAGCGAGGCCTATACCTTTGAGGGGCGCACCCTCTACCAGAGCTGGGTCAAGATGGGCAACCTCAAGGGCGCCTATTTCGGGCATGACCACAAGAATACCCTCGACGGGACTGATGAAAACGGCATCCGGCTGGGCTTCTGCAAAGCCGCCACCCTGGCCTCCTACAACGACGACAACCCCGGCTGCCGTGTCTTCAAGATTTCGCCGGACGGTACTTTCAGCACCCGGACCATCACCGAAGCCGACCTCAAACTGAAAAAGTAGCAGGGTCGGGAAGACTGCCCGTCCGGACCAGGCTGCAACAGCAAGGAAAACCCCATGAGCAACAAGCCCCTCTTTTCGATCGGTGTCGATTACGGCACCAACAGTGTACGTGCCCTGGTGGTCGATACGCGTGACGGCCGCGAGCTGGCCTCTGAAGTCTTCGACTATCCCAGCGGCAAAGACGGCATCATCGTCGATCCGCGCGACCCCAATCTGGCGCGGCAGAATCCGGCCGACTATACGGATGGTTTTCTGGCTTCGGTCCGTGGTGCCATCGAGGCTGCCGGACGCGCCGACCGCAGCTTCCGTCCGGAACAGGTGGTCGGCATCGGCATCGACAGTACCGGCTCGACCCCCATGCCGGTCGATCGTGACGGTCAGCCGCTGGCCTTCAGCAAGCAGTTCCGCCGTCATCCGGCCGCCCAGGCCTGGCTGTGGAAGGACCATACCGGCCATGCCGAAGCCGCTGAAATCACCGCTCTGGCCCGCAAGCGCAACGAGCCTTATCTGGCCAAATGCGGCGGCACCTACTCTTCGGAGTGGTTCTGGTCGAAGATTCTCAACTGTCTGCGGACGGCACCGGAGGTCTTTGAGGCGGCCTATTCCTGGGTCGAGCTGTGCGACTTCATTCCGGCCTGGATCAGCGGCAACACCGATCCGCACAGGCTGCGCCGCAGTGTATGTGCCGCCGGCCACAAGGCCATGTACGCCGCCGAATGGGGTGGACTGCCTTCCAAGGATTTCCTCAAGGCCCTCGCGCCCGAGCTGGCCGAGTTGCGTGACCGGCTCTACGACGAGGCTGTCCCCTCCGACCAGATAGCCGGGCACCTGACCAAGTCGATCGCCGATCAGGTGGGCCTGCCCGAGGGCATCCCCGTGGCCGTGGGGGCCTTCGATGCCCACCATGGCGGAGTCGGGGCCGGAGTAAAGCCCGGCACGCTGGTCAAGATCATCGGCACCAGCACCTGCGATATCATGGTGGCCTCGGCCAGGACCGAAGTGGCCGATATCCCGGGCGTCTGTGGCATCGTCAAGGGATCCGTAATGCCGGGGCTGGTGGCGCTGGAGGCTGGTCAGTCGGCCGTGGGCGATATCTTCAAGTGGTATGTGGATAGTCAGTGTCCGACCGCCTATGCCAAGGGCAATCCCTATACGAATCTCGAAAAAGAGGCCGCGCGGCTACAGCCGGGCGAGTCGGGCCTGATCGCGCTCGACTGGAACAACGGCAACCGTACGATCCTGGTTGATCCGCTGCTGAC
>CAZMGQ010000397.1:0-2539 GCA_964565855.1 uncultured Lentisphaerales bacterium
ATCTTCAATAAACACGGTGTCTATGGAGACAAGACTTCCGCAAAATCGATCTGGAACAAGCACGCAATGTTTGGAGACCCGAGCAGCACCTATTCACCCTTCAGCCAGCAGGCCAACAAACCTCCGAAAATAATCAAAGACGGCAAGGTGATAGGATATCTGACAGCCAACAGGTATATCAAGGGCGCCATCTCGCCAGATCTGCTCAAGGATATTCTAGGTCAATTCTAGAATCGAGGATTGGGCTGGCTAATCGTTTGCGGCTGTTTCGGAGAAACACGCCCTACCCCTGGCGACTTTCCCTTTTTTGCATTTTAATCCCCTGTTTCAACCGCTTGACGTTGCCCTGCGCATGAGCTAAAGTATGGGGCACACAAAGCGCCGGAGGGGTGGCTGAGTGGACGAAGGCAGCGGTTTGCTAAACCGTCGGACTGGGTTGACTGGTCCCGGGGGTTCGAATCCCCCCCCCTCCGCCAACTTCCCGCAGATATGAGGCATGTTGCATAGTGGCCGCATAGCCGCTGCGGATGGCAAAATCGGCCCGGTGAAAATCGAGCGTCCCGATATGTCCGACAGCCGGCTGCAGCAGCAGGTCGGGCGGTTCCCGCAGCAGTCTCTCGCGTGTGATGGAGTTTTCCCCCGTACGCAATGAACGTACCAGCACCTCCAGCAAGGCCGGCGGCTGATCAGCTTCGTGATGACCGCCGAGCCCCAGCACGTTTTCCATCAGATTGCGCAGCAGCTTGTCGGCGGCCCGTTTACCGGCATCGGCAGCCAGACGTTCGAGCGAACTCCGATTTTCAGAGACGGCGGCCGGTCGCCGCGCATAGTTACAGGTCGGCAGATCGTTTTCACAGTCGGGGTTTTCAAGCAGGTTGATATCCACTGCAACAATGTGGTCGGCCCCCAGACTGCGGGCGACGCTGATCGGCAGGGGGTTGACCAGTCCGCCATCGACCAGCCACCCTTCCCGACCGGCAGCCGGGGTGAAGACTCCCGGAATTGCAATCGAAGCACGGATCGCCGCATGCAGGCTGCCGCTGGACAGTACGACCTCTTCCTGCGTCATGAGATCGGTCGCCACAGCGGCGAAGGGGATCGGCAGATCCGCAATGGAACCGTCGGGCAGAATTTCCTGCAACAGCTCCATTATGCGGCGACCCTCAATCAGACCTGAGCGGGGAAAGCCGAACTCGACAAAAAGACTGGCGGCGCGCCGCCAGTCCATGGTGGCCGCCAGATCCAGGGCAGCATCCAGCGAGTCGGTGGCACAGACGGCGGCGGCGACAGCTCCAATGCTGGTACCGACGACAATATCAGGATTGAAGCCCAATTCGCGACAGGCCAGCAGGACACCGGCATGTGCCCAGCCACGGGCACCGCCGCTGCCGAAAACCAGAGCCGTCCGCTGCTGTGGCACGTCTCCGCAACTCCCTGTTTAACGAACGACGCGGGCACTGCCGCCGGCGACGAGTCTTTCGACTTCGTTGAGACTCGCCATGGAGGTATCGCCCGGCGTGGTCATAGCCAGAGCTCCGTGAGCGCAGCCGTAGTTGACCGCCTTCTGACCGTCGTTGAAGGTCATGAGACCGTAGATCAGACCCGAGGCAAAGGAGTCGCCACCGCCGACACGGTCCATGATCCAGACATCCTTCATCGCCGGCGCCTGGAAGAATTCGCCGTTGTACCAGCAGACAGCACTCCAGTCGTTGACCGAAGCCGTGCTGACCTCACGCATGGTGGTTGCACAGGCCTTGAAGTTGGGGAACTCCGCAGTGGCCCTTTCAATCATCTTGCGGAAGTTGTCGGCTTCGAGCCCGGCCAGATTGGCATCGACACCCTCGATTTCGAAGCCTAGACAGGCCGTATAGTCTTCCTCGTTGCCGATCATCACATCCACCAGACGGGCCAGGCGGCGGTTGACCTCGCGGCACTTGTCGAGACCACCGAAAGCCTGCCAGAGCGAGGGACGGTAATTGAGATCGTAGGAGACGATGGTACCATGTTTGCGGGCGATGGTCATGGCTTCCTCGATGACCTCCGGCGTGGTTTCCGAAAGACCGGCATAGATGCCGCCGGTATGGAACCAGCGTACGCCCAGTTCGCCGAAAATGTGTTCCCAGTCGATGTCGCCGGGCTTGATCTGCGAGGCGGCGGTATGGCCACGGTCGGAAATGCCGATGGCGCCGCGGAGACCAAAGCCACGCTCTGTGAAGTTGAGCCCGACGCGTGACTGACGTCCGAGCCCGTCGAAAGGCACCCAGCGGATATGGCTGGCATCGAATCCGCCCTGGCGGATGCAGTCCTCAACCAGACGGCCGACATCATTGTCGGGAAAAGCTGTCACCACTGCCGTCCGCAACCCGAAGCATTTGCGCAGACCACGGGCGACATTGTACTCGCCGCCACCTTCCCAGACCCGCAGTTCACGGGCACAGCGGATGCGTCCCTCGCCCGGATCGAGGCGCAGCATCACCTCACCAAGCGAAAGGGCATCATAACGACATGACTCAGCAGATTTGAAAGACAGGGTATTACT
>CAZMGQ010000398.1:0-2537 GCA_964565855.1 uncultured Lentisphaerales bacterium
CGGAAGCGGTCGCTGTCGGCCATGTATTCCTTGGGGCTGAAAGCACCGGCGTTGCCGCCAAAAGGCATCTGGGCACAAAGCTGCCAGGTGGCGGGGATATCCCAGGCCTGACGTACCGGATCGTCGATCACGGGGTTGTAGTGCTGCAGGCTGGCACCGATATCAGCTTCCGCCAGGGCGGTCCAGACAGCGAACTGTGCCATGCCGGTCGAGTGGGCCGAGAATTCGGGAAACTTGGCGGCATAGAGTGGAAAACGCTTCTGCAGACCCTTGACGACAGCCGTATCTTCGTAGAAGAGAACCGTGCCGGCACCGGCGGCAAAGCCGGCCAGCTTTTTGACGGTCATTTCGAACTGTTCGGGGGAGGCGAGGGGACGCAGCACCTCTTTGACCAGCTCATCCCAGAGACGGGTATGGTGTTCGTCGAAAAGGATGACGGCCCGTGAACTCTGTGAATTGAAAGCTGAGGGGGCTTCGCGGATAGCTGCGAAGATCAGATCCTCGAGTTCGCTGCGGTCGAGTGGCAGATTTTTGTTGAGGGCATATTGAGTGCGACGTTTTTTGAAGAGATCGAGTGCTTTCATCGTTTTTGCAGTTGTGGTTAGTTCGGGTTGTTTCCCAATGATTGAGAGATGTAAAAAGTTTACGGTCGAGAGCAAATTATCCGACAACTTGCTGATAGAGCGAACGGTGTGCTTCGGCAACAGCGGGGGGCCCCATGAAGGTGCGGATATTGTGGCGGGCGGCTTCGCGATCGGCAGTGGCGGGAGGGGATTGCAGTGCGGCGATGGCAGCCCGGGCGAGGGCGGTGGAATCGCGCTGCGGTACGACAGTGCTGTTGCCGAAGCGGCGGGCGTTCTCGGCCAGAGCTGTTTCTTCCGGCACGATGCCATGGAGACCGCACATAAGAGCCTCGATAAGCTGGTTGCCGAACATTTCTTCGAGCGAGGGAGCCAGCAGGGCGGTGCAGGGGCGCAGAATCTCGAAGAGTTTGAGAGCCGGCTGCCTTCCATGCAGCACCAGGTGGTCGCCCAAAGTATCGCGGAGACGTTCGATCTGTGTGGCGGCATAGCCGGTGGGCTGGTCATGGTTGCCGACAATGTTGAGCACCACATCCGGCACAGCAGCCTGAATCTGCGACATGGCGTCGGCAATCAGATGAACGCCCTTGCGTTCATCGATCGAGCCGACAAAAGCCAGTTGATGCCCGGCGGGGGACAGCAGCGGGGCATCGAGAGCCGCCTGATAGGTGTTGGGAATCTGGTGCAGAGTGAGATGCGGCCAGGCTGCCGCCAGACCTTCGGCCACATAGGCACTCTTGGCGATGAGGTGACTGGCGCGACGGAGGGCGAGGGCTTCGGTACGGGCGGCACAGCGCATTGCGCGTGGCACCTGTGCCAGACGAGGGATAATCTGGAACATCATGCCCTGGGCGGTGATGACATTCGGCAGGCCGGTCTGTTGCGCTGCGAGGGCATAGGCATCTTCGGTACCGTGGGCATGTACGACATCCGGCTGCAGGCGGCGGGTATAGCGGGCGACGCGCCAGCGATCGAGCAGGAAGCGGGTTTCGGCGCGGCGCGGGTGAAAAGTCCGCAGAAAGTGGACAGGGATGCCCTCGACTTCGGTCACATAGTCGCAGGAGGACTTATGGACAATGGTGACGACTTCGACCTGCAGATCGGTGTGGTTCTGCTGTGCCTGGGCATGGTTGAGCACCCAGCGACCGGGGTGAACCGCGAGGCGTCCGTAGTCGGGGTGATCGGATGGAATGGGGACATGTCCGAGGTGGATAACTTTCATTAAAAAGTGAGGCGATCAGCTATTATTCGTAAGAGTCTTCGTCGAGCACTTCGGCATAGGCACGGCGCGGGATGACGATGGAAATATTCGGGACACCCTTCTGGACAAGCTGACGCTGGATATTGACGAGGGTGCTGCGGGAGCAGCCTTCGGCACCGAAAAGCGCGACCGCCCGATGGGAGCTTTTGCCTTTTTTGAGGCGGCGGGCCAGTTTGTCGAGCGACAGTTGTTCGCCCTCGAAGATAATGCGTCCCTGAGAGGTGACATCGACACGACGGGCCATGCGCATTTCCCGGGTCGCTTTTTCATCGACTACCGTAATGCAGGCGGTCTGGAAGGCGAGGCCGATCATGGAGAGACAGACCAGAAGCAGCAGGGGCGGGTTGTGCCAGTGTCGGACACTGCCACGTTTGCGACTTGAGCGGCGGCAGTTGTTCATATTGAAATCCTGATCTGGGTATTTATAGAAAGTGGATGCGGTTGCGGTTCTGTTCGAGCAGACGCTGGTTGGCTTCTTCGCCGCCATCAAGATTGGCGCTGATGAAAACCGGCGGCTCCTGACCGCTGGCGGCGAGACGTGCGACCACTTCGGAAACGAGGGCATTCATGATCGCGCAACCGGTGACGCTTGAGAGGGGACCGACCTTCTGGGCCAGACCGGGAATGGCGACACAGGCATCGCCGGAGGGAGCGCCGTTGTCGATCACGATATCGCACAGCTCCGGCAGACGTTT
>CAZMGQ010000399.1:0-2531 GCA_964565855.1 uncultured Lentisphaerales bacterium
CTGTGGTCGCGGGGCCGAGATCACGCGCTTCAAGGGACTGGGCGAAATCTCCCCGCAGGAGTTCAAAGGCTTTATCGGCGACTCGATGCGCCTGACGCCGGTTGATATCAGTCGTGACCAGCATGTCAACGACACAATCGAGTTTTATATGGGCAAAAACAATGTTGAACGGCGCCAGTACATCATGGACAACCTCGTTCTCGACGCCGAGGATGTCGCATGAGTCGGAAGAAGCCAGTCACACCACCACCGCGCCGTGTCACTCAGGAGCTTTTCGCCTTTGCCGGCGAAACGACATCCAACGAGGAACAGCCGCCGGGCGAGGAGAACGGCCTCGATGACCTGCCGCCATCGGCCAAGGCTGCCACGCCGCGCGACAGCGGACCTTTCGGCAGGCTGATCGACGAGAACTTCCTCATCTACGCCTCCTACACCATCTGTGAGCGTGCCATCCCGGGCACCGAGGACGGGCTCAAGCCGGTCCAGCGCCGCATTCTGCACTCACTGCACGAAAAGGACGACGGCCGCTTTGTAAAGGTCGCCAACATTGTCGGCCACACGATGCAGTACCATCCGCATGGCGATGCTTCGATCGCCGATGCCCTGGTGAACCTGACCAACAAACGCTACCTGATCGAAGGTCAGGGCAACTTCGGCAACATCCATACTGGCGACCCGGCCGCTGCGCCACGCTACATCGAGTGTCGTCTGACCGAGCTGGCACGCGCCGAAATCTTCAACAAAAAAACCACCGAGTTTATTCCCAGTTACGACGGCCGCAACAAGGAACCGGTGTTGTTGCCGGCCAAGCTGCCGCTGTTGCTGATGCTGGGGGCGGAAGGTATCGCCGTCGGACTCTCGACACGCATCTTTCCTCACAACTTTTCCGAACTGCTCGAGGCACAGATAGCCATCATCCAGCGCAAGCCTTTCAGTGTACTGCCCGATTTCCTGACCGGCGGATTACTGGATGTTTCAGAGTATGAAGACGGAGTCGGCCGACTCAAAATGCGCGCCCGGATTGAGCCCAAAGGCAGCAATACGGTCGTCATCACCGAACTGCCGCACGGCCAGACCACCGAGACGCTGCTGAAATCGATCGAGAAAGCCATCCGTCGCAAACAGGTGCCCATCCGCGCTATCCACGACTATACGGCCGACAAGGTCGAGATCGAGCTGATCCTGAATGCCGGCACCAAGGCCGACAAGGCCATCAAGGCACTCTACGCCTTTACCTCCTGTGAGACGACAGTCACCAGCAGCATTGTCGTGCTGGAGAACAACCGTCCCTGCGAACGGACCGTTTCCGAAATTCTGCAGACCAATACGGCCCAACTGCTGGAGCTGCTAGAGCGTGAATTGCAGATCCGCCGGGGTGAACTGCTGGATGCCTTTCATCAGAAGACCCTGATCCAGATTTTTGTAGAAGAGCGTATCTACAAACGCATCGAAGAGTGCAAAGATTACGAGTCGATCCAGCGGGAGATTCTGACCGGCTTCGAGCCGTTCAAGGACCGGCTGCGGCGCGAAATCACGCTCGACGATGTCGAGATGCTGCTCGGTGTGCGTATCCGCCGCATCTCACTTTTCGACATTAATAAAAACCGCCAGGATATCGAGGCCGTACTGGTCGAGCTGGCACAGGTGGAGAAGGACTTGGCCCGGCTGCGGCCCTATGCCGTCCGTTATCTGAAACGGCTGCTCAAGGAATATGCCGCTCAGTATCCGCGTCTGACCGAGATCAAAACCTTCAAGGAAATTGAAGTCCGCACTCTGACCGCCACCGAGCTGACAATCCGCCACGACCGTGAGACCGGCTATCTGGGCCATACTCTGCGTACCGGCGATGAACTCTTCAAGTGCTCGTCGCTCGACCGGCTGCTGGTCCTCTGGCCCGATGGCCGCTACCAGATGGTGCCGCCACCGGAACGTATGTTTGTCGATAACGATCTGCTGCTGTGCGAGTTGTACGATCGCGACAAGGTCTATACCATCGTCTATACCGACAAGTCGCAGGGCTTCACTTACCTCAAGCGCTTTACTCTCGGGGGTTCGATCATGAACCGCGACTACAACCTCCTACCCGACAAGTGCGAAATCCGGCTGCTGGTGCCCGGCACACCCGAGGCGATCTACGTCAAGTACCGTCCGGCCAAGGGGCAGCGTATCCACCAGCAAGTCTTCAGTCCGGAAGATGTCGCCGTGCGTGGCGTCCGGGCCCGTGGCAACCAGATGACTGCCAAAGGCATCCAGCGGCTGACAGCCGACGGCAAGCCGCGCTGGTGGAAGGACGACGAGCCGACCGAAAAAGGCCGCATAGTCTAGCCGTCGGCTCTCCTGCTAAAACCAGCCGAACGAGAGCTTCATGGTTGCATTCAGGAGAGGCTCGATAATCGGACTCAGCAGATCATAGCGCAGCAGCAGAAATATGATGATGAAGCCGTAACGTTCGATCGAGAGGTAGGGTTTGGCCAGTTCGTCCGGGAGAATGGCCGCCATGACGCGTGAGCCATCAAGCGGCGGAATCGGCA